>NZ_RZQI01000533.1:0-4205 GCF_003998335.1 Mesorhizobium sp. M7A.F.Ca.CA.002.05.1.1
ATTGTGTTGCCGCCGGCGATGCTTTGCACAAGCGCGTTGCGAAAGGATGGCGGCCGGGCAAACAGCGGCGAATGGCCGACAAGGCTTCCTGTTTCCGTCATGGTTGCGGTTCGCGAACAAAACATCAGCGGGGTTTTCGCATCTTGGGTCCGCATCCAGCTGATAGCGCTCTCCAGCCTGTCGGGCTCCCAGATATCGTCCTGGTCGCAGAAGGCATAGCAGTCCGCCTCGATGCGTCGGTCGACGATCATGGAGCGGAAATTGGCGGCGAAGCCTTGCCGCGGCCCCTCTACCAGCGTCATCCGCCCCTTGGGCCGCCAGCGGGATTTCCATGTCTCGATGATGGCGGTCGTGCCATCGGTGGAGCCATCGTCTGAAATCCACAAGTCGACCAGAGGGTGCGACTGCTCGAGCAGGGACTGCAGCTGCTCCTCGATGAAGGCGGCGCCGTCTTTCGTGCCCATCAGGACCGCGATGCGCAGATCATCTTTGCTCACGAGCAAGATCGCTTTCTGAATTCTGAACCGGGCCTAGCTCGCCTGCCCCGCCGTTTTCGGGATCGCGTCTTGACGTGCACTTGCCCTGGCCTTCTTGGCGCGGTCGAGACCTGCCAATGCGGCGAGCGCGGCAGCCTTGTCCTGATTTTTCGCCGACTGCTGCAGGGCCGAGAGCGCGACCTGGACATCCGACCATTCCACGACGTCCGTGCTGAGACCGAAAACCTTCGAGATGCCGAGTTCGACGAGTTCCTCGTCTTCGCCATGCAGCGTTTCGTGAAGTTTTTCGCCCGGCCTGATGCCCGTGAACCGGATCGCGATGTCCTTGTATGGGCTCTTTCCGGACAAGCGGATCATCGTTTCGGCCACTTCAAGGATCGGCACCGGCTTGCCCATGTCGAGCATATAGACGGCATAATCGTCTCCGCTCTGCCGCGACCCGGCATCGGCCGCCGACATGATGACGAGATCGACGGCTTCGGCCACGGTCATGAAATAGCGCGTCATGCGCCGGTCGGTGATGGTGACGGGCCCCCCAGCCTCGATCTGCGCCTGGAATATGGTCGCCACCGAACCATTGCTGCCGAAGACATTGCCGAACCGCACTGCAATGAACTTGGTGGCCGGGAGGCGCCCGCCCGTCTCGCCTGCCGGCGTGCCGTGCAAGGCACTGATGATCTGTTCGGCGGCCCGCTTCGTCATGCCAAGCACCGATGAGGGATCCACCGCCTTGTCGCTCGATATCAGGACAAATTGCGCAACCCCGCACTTGGCGGCAACCTCGGCGCAGACGAGCGTTCCGAAAATGTTGGTTTGAATGGCCGAATCCCAGTTCTCCTCGAGCAGCGGCACGTGCTTGAGCGCCGCGGCGTGAAAGATGATGTCCGGCCGGAATTCCGTGACGACACGCATTATCTGGCGCCGGTCGGAGACATCGACGATGCGGACCTTGAGTCGGTCATGGTCCTTCTCGTCAACATACTGGCTCAGCTGGAAGATGCCGAACTCGGAGTTGTCGGCGACCAGCACCGCCTCGGCTCCCAGTTCCAGCGACCGCTTGACCAGCGTCTGGCCGATAGAACCGGCGCCGCCGGTCACCAGAACGCGTCTGCCGCTGACAAAGGCGCCGATGCGCTGGATGTCGGACGCGACCGCCGGACGGCGCAGGATCGTTTCCATCTCGACGGTGTCGAGAACCAGCTTTCCGTGCTGTTCCAACTCCGAAAGGCCTGAGAACTGCACCACATTTATGTCGCCGTGCCGGGCAATGCGCACGAGTTCCGAATAGTCCTCGATTTCGTGCTCGGCGCCGCTGCCGAAAATCAGCAGGTCCAGGCTTTTGGTGCCGGTCGCGTAATCTTCCAGGACATCGATCAGACGCGGCAGGGTCGCCACCACGGGAACACCCTGAATCCGCGTGCCCAATGGCGCGCCGCGCTCGGTCGCCATGATGCCTGCGATGGAATAGTCAGCCGGTTGCGCCGTGCGCGTGAAGCGAATGATCAGGTCGGCCTCGCCGAGCCGGCCAACGAACAGCGCGCGCTTGGGCTCAGTATCATCGGACTTGCGGCCAAGAATGCCCCAGCTCGCGCCGTCACGCAGGAAGCGGTAGAATAGCCGGGGTGCCGATATGATGGTGAAGGAGACGAGGAAGAAGACGATGAACTGACGCTCGTTGAGCCCCGCCACCGGCCGGTAAAAACGCAGCAGCAGCGATGCCATGTAAAGAGTGAACGTCAAAATCGCGCAGCTCTTCAGGATGTTGAAAAAGTCCGGCGTCGAGGCGAAGCGCCAGACGGTGGTGTAGAGGCCACTGTAGCGGAACAGCAAATGGCTGATGACGACGATGCCCGCCCATGTCGCCAGACCCTCCTTGGAGAGCGCGTCGAACGAAAGATTAGACCGCGAAAGCACGAGGCTGAGTGCCACGGCGACCAGGACCATGACCACGTCCTGGACCATGATGAAGGCGCGCCGCATCTGTGGCCTGAGCCCGAACACAGCTTCTAGGTGGGAATTCATTGGACGGCACTAGACTCCAGGCTCAAGGGCATCGACACCAGCGAGGTGCGAACACGAAGTTACTTCGCGACCAATCACCTTGCTCAAGTGCTATCCCCGGCCCCCGCCGTCCTATATCGCATACTTCGGGGGCGGGGGCATAGCTAGAGGTTTTTTTTCGGACAAGAGGCTTCCAGTGGAGAACATGGATCATGCTCGGGCGATTGCCGTAAAGTCAACATTATCAAACGCTAATAGATAAGCCACGCAGCATCAGCATGCGCTCAGTTTTGCCGCAGTTGACTCTGCTCCCCACCGCGTTACGACGCAATGCGTTGCCATATGCCCATCGAAATGGCTATTAGAGACGGGCTTGGTGGTTCGCTATGGCCAGCGAAGAATAATGCGCCAGAACAACGGATTGCGATACTCCCAGCTATGATTGCGGCACTAAACGGCGCTTTTGACGACATCTCAAAGGCCATGAGATTACACCGGGTCTGGATCGCGCTTGCCCACGAGGACATCGGCGATCAGCACAGACGCACGACGCTCGGCCCGCTTTGGATGCTGGTCAATTATCTGGCATTCATTGGCACTTTCATCTTCGTTTTCAAGACCAAAGACACGGATTCGGCCGGATACACGGCCTATGCTTCGATCGGCCTGGTTGTCTGGTTCTACCTCATGGAGATGATCAGCCTGAGCGTGCCCCTGTTCTCCCGCGAAGCCAGTTTCATTCAAGGCACGAGGCTGCCACTCTTCGTGTATGTGATGCGGCTGACGGTGCAATGTGTCATCCGAGCGAGCTATTCGGTGGCGGGTTGCATCGTCATCCTGCTGCTGAGCGGCTTGGGAATCAGCGCTGAGTGGCTATTGTCTGTCCCGGGGTTATTGCTGATTGTGCTCGCGACCCCTGCAATCGTAACGGTTTTCGCATTCCTGGGTGCATTCTTTCCCGATGCCCAGTTCATCGTCGGCAACATCATGCGGGTCGGTACGTTTCTTACGCCAGTCTTCTGGGCCTATCATGGGCAAGGCGGTATACAGAACTATGCCTATCATTGGAATCCGTTCACATATTTTCTGGAAGTGGTGCGCGCGCCAATCGCGAGCGGCGACTTCCCAATGCATGCCTTTGCTGTGACCGCCTACATCTCTTTGGCTTTCTGGGCGGTTGCGTTGCTGCTGCTGGGCGGATATCGCAAGCGCGTCGTTTTCCTGATCTGAGCTCAAAATGATTTCCATCAAGCTGGACAATGTCAGCCTCGCCTACCGCCTCTACGAAAAGTTGACGCTTACGGCGCCTGACCGGCGCCTGGGTGGTCTTGGAGGCAAAATCGGACGTTCCGGCGGCAAGCAGGTCGTGCAGGCGCTGGAAGATGTCAGCTTTGAACTCAAAGCAGGCGATCGGTTAGGCTTGGTCGGCCCAAACGGGGCCGGCAAGACGACACTGCTCAAGGTGTTGTACGGCATCTATCAGCCATCGTCCGGCATAGTAGCCATCGAAGGCAAAGTCGACGCTTTGTTCAACATCAACATAGGATTTCGCCCCGAAGCGACGGGGCGGCGAAACATTGTTCTGAGGGGTTTGATCAGCGGGTGGACCGAGGCCGAGATCCAAGAAAAAATGCCGGAGATCATCGCCTTCAGCGAACTTGGCGACTTTATCGATGTCCCTTTCAAAACCTATAGCCAGGGTATGGC
>NZ_RZQI01000534.1:0-4198 GCF_003998335.1 Mesorhizobium sp. M7A.F.Ca.CA.002.05.1.1
GGGCAATGTCGTCACCAACGGTGGCAATTGGGCCACCGCCGGCGGCAGCAACGCGTTCAGCGGCGGCACGTTGGTCAACAATATCGGCAACAACATTTATGCCGCCAACCTCGGCGCAACCGTCGCCGTGACGACGACGTTCAACGGCTTGGCCAGTTTCACCAACAAGGGCCAGTTGAGCATGATGAATGACGTGGCTGGCGACATCACCGAGCAGACTGGTGGCAATGCGGCCTTCGCCGCCGGCTCGGTGCTGGCCGTCGACGTCAGCGGTGCCAGCGCGGATAAATTCACAACCACGGGAACTGCCGATATCACGGATGCGATTCTAGGGGTGCGTGTCGGCGGCCTTGCTATCGGCACCTACACAGTGCTGACGGCGAATGGCGGGCTGACCGGTACGTTCAATAGTGTGACCGGTGTCACCAGCACTCCATTCCTGTCTGTGACCGACACCTATGATGCCAACAACGCCTATCTCGACGTGACCAAGGTGCGCGACTTCGCCGATGCCGGGCTGACGCCGAACCAGATTGCCACCGGTGAAGGGCTGGACAGCCTGACCGGTGGGGCTGTGTTCAATGCCGTTGCCGGTCTAGCCACCGACGCCGAAGCCCAGGCAGCCTTCGACCAGCTTTCGGGGGAAATCCACGCCTCGGCCAAGGGCATGCTGGTCGAGGACAGCCGCTTCGTCCGCGACGCAGCGACCAGCCGCATCCGCGCCGCTTTCGGCGATGTTGGCGCGGCCGCATTGCCGGTCATGGCCTATGGCGAAGGCGGCCCCGAAATGGTCGCCGCCGACACCGACCGTTTTGCCGTCTGGGGCCAGGCTTTTGGTTCCTGGGGCAGCACGGACTCCGACGGCAATGCCGCTGCCTTCGATCGTTCGACGGGGGGCCTGCTGGCGGGCGCCGACACGCTGGTGGGCGGCTGGCGTGTCGGTTTGCTCGGTGGCTACAGCCATTCGAGCTTCGATGCCGACGACCGAAACTCCTCCGGCAAGAGCGACAGCTATCACCTCGGCCTCTATGGCGGCACCAACTGGGGCGCCATCGCTTTCCGCACCGGCGCTGCCTACTCCTGGAGCAGTCTTTCGACCAAACGCTCGGTTGCTTTCAACGGCTTCACGGATGGGTTGTCGGCCGACTACGATGCCGGCACCGCGCAGGTCTTCGGCGAACTCGCCTACAAGGCCGATGCCGGACAATTCAGGTTCGAACCGTTCGCCAACCTGGCCTATGTCAGCGTCCATACCGACGGCTTCACCGAAGACGGTGGCGATGCGGCACTGACCAGCGCCGGTACGTCCACCGATGCGACCTTCACCACGCTCGGCCTGCGCGGTTCCTCGGACTTCGCGTTTGGCGGCATGAACGTCACCGCGCGCGGCATGCTCGGCTGGCGTCATGCCTTCGGCGATGTCACGCCGACCTCCAGCTTCGCCTTCGCCGGCGGCGACGCCTTCACCATCGCCGGCGTGCCGATCGCCAGGGACAGCGCGGTCGTCGAGGCTGGGCTCGACTTCAACATGTCGGCCAACGCGACGCTGGGCCTGGCCTATACCGGCCAATTCGGCGGCGGCACGGTCGACCAGGGCGCAAAGGTCGATCTCGCCGTGAAGTTCTGACGGCAACAGGTGGCGAGCAGCAAAAGCGCACCGTCACCACGGTAATGGCAAGAAACTGCTGGAGGTCACATGGTCAGGTCAAAGGTCGATTTCCACACCAAGCATGAAAGCGGTTTTGTCCCAACGCAGGGATGTAAACTGCCATTCGACACGGACCTTCTGGAAGGCGAGGCCAAGGCGCGAGAGAAATTGCTTGGCAAGCAGAATGCTTTCCTTTCCAAGACAAGACGTTCCGCCAAAGACGTCGACCA
Organism: Mesorhizobium sp. M7A.F.Ca.CA.002.05.1.1; assembly: GCF_003998335.1. NCBI lineage: Bacteria > Pseudomonadati > Pseudomonadota > Alphaproteobacteria > Hyphomicrobiales > Phyllobacteriaceae > Mesorhizobium > Mesorhizobium sp. M7A.F.Ca.CA.002.05.1.1. The sequence continues at coordinate 1,879 of NZ_RZQI01000534.1, forward strand.
TCTGATCGAAGAGATGGTCGCGTTCGAAAAGATCCGGTCCGGGCACTATTGGCGAGACTATCGGGCGGACCTGATTGCGCGGAACGTGCGATCGGCGGTTGGCAAAACAGGATCCTTGCTCGATCTAGGCAGATTGTCGCAACGACCACGACCAGCACGGTTATGATACCACGCCTCGATATACCGGACCTGGGGCCAGTTCCTTTTGGTCCGGTCGAACGGGGGGAATTGCAGAGGATCGACCTGAACACGGTCGATCGAGGAACCTACTTCGACAAGTGGTTCAACTATAATGGACGGTGGACGCTCACCCAACTCTACGATCATGCCGTGACCGATCCGGTACCGCTCTCGATGGATTTCGTCAGCGCCAACAATCTGGACCCATACGATTCGGATAGCCTGCGCGCCACGAGCGAGACCGGTATCTGGTTCACCTATGTGCCGGACATGGACGGCTACGTGACGGTTTTTTGGCTATCGGACCGCGTGACCTATCGCCTGTTCAGACAATACTATCCTCGCGATGCCGACGGCTGGGCGAATGGTTGGCTCTCGGTGGAAGGAGTTGTCGGCATCTGGACGAACAATTCATTCGCGGGTCGCGACTACGTCGAAATTTCGAGCAGCAACGGCAATGCGCACGACACGCTACAAGCGAGCGGGGTCCTTTTCATCCACAACAGTACATACCCCGTCCAGGCGGGGAAACCGGTCCATGTGCTGATCGGAACGCGGTCGAAAGTCTTTAGTGTCTGCGACGGAACGGGCATCAATTTGGGGGCGGGCGTTGTCGCGCGAATTGATCACCCCATTTCCATCTTCACGCGAGCGGGACTGGAGCCATATTCGCCGTTCTACTGAACCTGGATGACAACTGGCCGCTACCGTTTCGAGGCATTCGACCTGGGGTAGGTGGAGCTGTCGGGCCGATAACCGGCAGGCCGGAAAGCCGACGCGCGATTTTTTGCGCCGTCCGTCGAACAAGGGGCGGTCGCGCTCCGGGCGATCCGGCGGTCTTGAGCGCGCAGCGCACGCGGTGCGGTCTTTGGCTCCAAAAACGTTGCGAAACGACCCGAGAGCGGTTATACAGACCGCGAATTTCCCATTTTGGTGGCTCTAAACCACCGCCCGCGCGGGAACGCGGGCGAACGAGAAGGATTTGTAAAATGGCCAATACGCTGCTGATGCCCAAGGCGACCGCTGTCTGGCTGGTCGACAATACCGCACTTTCCTTCGAGCAGATCGCGCAGTTCTGCGGGCTGCACCCGCTCGAGGTCAAGGCAATCGCCGACGGTGAATCGGCGCAAGGCATCAAGGGCATGGACCCGATCATGACCGGACAGCTGACCCGCGACGAGATCGCCCGTGCCGAGAAGGATTCGAACCAGCGCCTGAAGCTTTCGGATCCCAAGGTGCGGGTGCCTGAATCCAAGCGCAAGGGTCCGCGCTACACGCCGCTGTCGAAGCGCCAGGACCGGCCGAACGCGATTCTGTGGCTGGTGCGCAACCATCCCGAGCTCAAGGACGCGCAGATCTCGCGCCTCGTCGGCACCACCAAGTCCACGATCGAGCAGATCCGTGAGCGCAAGCACTGGAATTCGGCCAATCTACAGCCGATGGACCCGGTGACGCTGGGCCTCGCCTCGCAGATCGACCTCGACATGGAAGTCAATCGCGCCTCGCGCGGCCGCGAACAGGCGCAGCCGGTCGGCGACACGCTGCTGCCGGCGGCCCTGACCGAGCGGCTGGTGCCGGCTCCCGAAAAGCCGAAAGACGAGGATGCCGAACTCGACGCCAATGCCGTGTTCGCCAAGCTCTCGGCCTTGAAGTCGAAGAACACGGACAATGACGACGACGAGTGAGGTTGTCTGACATTCCAAAAAAAAGCCCGCTTCGAGCGGGCTTTTTTATGTGGTCAACAACTCAGCTTCGCGCCGCGCGGTCCGGCGCCATGCCGTAATCCTCGCTGCGCTCCACCGCGCGGTAGAAGTCGGCGAGCTGCTTGCCGCGTTCCGGCTTGAAGATGCGGCCGGCGATGACCACGGAGGCAATGCGATCGATGCGGAAGGCGCGGAAATCGTCGCGCATCTCGCACCAGGCGACCAGGGTCCACACCTTGCCCCAAAACCACAGGCCGAGCGGGCGGATATCGCGGGCTGTGCCGCGGCCGGCCTCGTCGGAATAGTCGATGGTCAGCACCTGGCGTTTTTCGACCGCGCGCTCGATCAGGTCGATCGCCTCGCGGGCAGCGTCGCTGACCACCCACATCGGTGTGTGGATCTCGGTGCGGGCGATGCGGTCTTTCTCGGCATCGGGC
>NZ_RZQI01000535.1:0-4179 GCF_003998335.1 Mesorhizobium sp. M7A.F.Ca.CA.002.05.1.1
CAGGCCGGGGTGTGTGGTGTAGCCGAGCCGTTCGGCGATCTCGCGCTGGATGTCGAAATGCAACCGCTCTTCGGCCTTGCCGGTGAGGAAATGCATGTGGCAGCGTACCGCCCACAGGAAATCCTCGGCCTTCTGGAACTCGCGGTATTCGCCCTCGGTGAAGACGCCCTTGTCGACCAGTTCCTCACCGGTGCGCACCCGATAGAAATATTTGCCGATCCAAAACAGCGTCTGCAGGTCGCGCAGGCCGCCCTTGCCGTCCTTGACGTTGGGCTCGACCAGATAGCGGCTTTCGCCGGCCTTGGCATGGCGGTCATCGCGTTCGGCAAGCTTGGCCTGGACATATTCGGGGCCGGTCGTGCGCACCACCTCATGGTCGAACCGCAGCATCAGTTCATCATAGAGCTTTTCCTCGCCCCACAGGAAACGTGCTTCGAGGATCGAGGTGCGAATGGTGACATCGGTGCGCGACAGGCGCAGGCATTCGTCGATGTTACGGGTGGCGTGGCCGACCTTCAGCCCCAGGTCCCACAGCATGTAGAGCATGTATTCGACTGTCTGTTCGCCCCACGGCGTCTGCTTGTAGGGCAGCAGGAACAGAAGGTCGATGTCGGATCCGGGCGCCAGCGTTCCACGGCCGTAGCCGCCGACAGCGACAACGGCCATGCGCTCCGCCGAAGACGGGTTCTTGACCCGGTAGACATGGGTGACGGCGAAATCGTAAAGCGCCCGGATGATCTCGTCCATGAGGTGCGACAGCCGCGCCGCGCAGGCGCTGCCGCCGCCATCGTCCATCAGCATGCGTTCGGCAATGGCGCGCCCTTCCGCCAGTCGTCCCTTGAGCAGTTGGAGCACGCCATTGCGCGCGACCTGCCCGGAGCCGTCGCCCGCCGTGGCCGCGGTCAGCGCGGTCATCTCGCGGCGCAAGGCTTCGCCGTCGATCAATTCGTCGAGCTTCAGGGAGATTCTTGCCATATACCCAGCCGGCCTTGCCGTTTCGGCGGCGTCTATAGCGCGTTTTCGCGGCGCTGGGTATGGGGCGTTGAAAGCCGGTTCAAGACCCGGCTGAGCTCTGGCTCGGATAAGTAAATGGAATGACCATTCTCCGCTTCAGTCGACAGAAATCGGCAATGCGCTTGCCTATTCGCCGAGCCTCGGCTTTTACCTTCGCTATGGCTGTCTTTCTGCGTCTCCCGGTCCCGGCGGCGCACTGGATATCGCGCTTTTCCCTGAGCAGGCTTGGCAATTGGAGCGCCCTGTCGCCAAGGAACTGATCTTGTGCGCAGAGCGCAGGAACAAGCTGATAGATCGTCTCGCCTCGCAAAACCGAAAACTCGGGGTTGAAGACAAGGTCGTCGACAGCGATGCCGATCTCCTCTGTGGCCTTGATCAGGTCGAGCGCGGTTTGCCTGGAGATGATGTAGCCGGCGGTTCCTATATGTCCGGCGTCGAGTTTGGATGTGGAAAAGCCGTGACCGATGGCAATGCGCTTGCGTCGGATCACGGTCTTGCAAAAATAGCTTTCGAGCTTGACGACTTCGGCATCGGCTGGAATCCAGTCGCTGTCGCGAAGCAATGCGCCGGCTTTCGCGGCAAAGACGATGTCGTCCTCGAAGATTGCCCCGTAGCGAGCGTCGCCTTGCGCGATGGCGGCCCAGCAGGCCCGGTGACTGAGCAGGCAGGCGATCTCGCCGTCAGTCAATGGCAGCCTGTTCCGATATCCGACATTTTGTGGCAGCTGGTCCAGGTCCGGCCGATCCCGTGCGTCGATGGCCTGAACGCGTTCGAATGGGACGCCGATGCGGACAAACTCCGCCGTCACACGGGCAAGGCGATCGGGAGACCGATCGAGATTGATGACCAGACGCTTCATTGCCAAAGAAAATCTCACCCCCGGGACGCTCGCTCTCTAGCAGGCGTGGTGTTGCCGCGTGATACTTTTTTTGGGGAGGATGGACGCGCCGTCGACCGGAAAAGAAAGTCGAAACAGCCCTTGACCTTCCAGTTACTGGAAGCCCTATCTCCGCGTCACACACCGACCCATCGAGGCATTTTCGAATGACGCATTCCGATCACGATCATCACGCGCATGGTAGCTGCTGCTCGACAAAAGGCGCCGTGCCCACCACGAAGAGCGTCGTCCGCGACCCGGTCTGCGGCATGACTGTCGATCCGGTCGCCGGCAAGTCGACGGTCGAGCATGATGGTCATACCTATCATTTCTGCAGCCAGGGCTGCCGCGCGAAATTCGTCGTCGAGCCGGAAAAATTCCTGACGGCCACCGATCCGGTTTGCGGTATGAGCGTCGACCGCGCGACAGCCAGGCACTTTGCCCGCCACGAAGGCCAGGGCTTTTACTTCTGCTCGGCCGCCTGCCAGGCGAAATTCGAGGCGGAGCCGCAAAAATATCTCGGCGACAGGCCGGCACCGCAGCCGATGCCCAAAGGCACGCAATACACCTGCCCGATGCATCCCGAAATCATCCGCGACAAGCCAGGATCCTGCCCGATCTGTGGCATGGCGCTGGAGCCGATGGGCGTACCAACGGGCGATGAAGGGCCAAATCCCGAGCTGGTCGATTTCACCAGGCGGTTCTGGGTGAGCGCTGCCTTGTCGATCCCCCTTCTGATCATCGCCATGGCACCCATGATCGGCCTGACGTTTGAAGGTCTGGTCGAGGACCGGGCAAAAGTCTGGATCGAACTGGTCCTGGCAAGTCCGGTGGTGCTTTGGGCCGCCTTCCCCTTCTTCCACCGCGGCTGGGACTCGCTCGTCAACCGCAGCCCCAACATGTGGACGCTGATCTCGCTCGGCGTTGGTGCTGCCTATCTCTACAGCGTCGTCGCCACGCTGTTTCCGGATATCTTTCCGCATCAGTTCCGCGGCCATGGCGGTGCGGTACCGGTCTATTTCGAGGCTGCTGCCGTCATCGTTGCGCTGGTCTTCCTTGGCCAGGTGCTGGAGCTCCGCGCCCGTGAAAAGACCGGCTCGGCAATCCGCGCATTGCTTGATCTCGCGCCGAAGACCGCGCGGCTGATCGCCGCCGACGGTTCCGAAAGCGATGTGCCGCTCGATGCGGTCAAAGCCGGCGATCGCCTGCGCATACGCCCCGGTGACGCCGTGCCGGTCGATGGCACGGTGCTGGAAGGGCGATCCTCGATCGACGAATCGATGATCACGGGCGAGCCGTTGCCGGTCGAGAAGGTCGAGGGCGATGCGCTGACCGGCGGCACCCTCAACAAGAATGGTGCGCTGATCATGCGCGCTGAGAAGGTCGGCGCCGAGACGACGCTGGCGCGCATCGTCGATCTCGTCGCCAAGGCGCAGCGCTCGCGCGCCCCGATTCAAGGGTTGGCCGATCGCGTTTCTTTCTACTTTGTCCCGGCCGTCGTCCTTGTCGCGATTGTCGCTTTCATCGCCTGGGCCGTGTTTGGACCCGAGCCCAGCCTGATCTTTGCCATCGTCTCCGCGGTGTCGGTGCTGATCATCGCTTGCCCCTGTGCGCTCGGCCTCGCCACGCCGATGTCGATCATGACCGCAACCGGGCGCGGAGCGCATGCCGGCGTGCTGATCAAGGAGGCCGCAGCACTCGAACGCTTCGCTTCCGTCGACAAGCTGATCGTCGACAAAACGGGTACGCTGACCGAAGGCCGGCCGAAACTGACCGATGTCGTCACGGCAAACGGCTTCTCCGAAGAGGAATTGCTGGCGCTTGCCGCCGGTCTGGAGAAGGGGTCGGAGCATCCGCTGGCTGAAGCCATCGTCGACGGCGCTGCTACACGCGGCGTGACCGTTGCCGAGGCCAGCGCCTTCGAGGCGGTCACCGGCAAGGGCGTGTCCGGTTCGGTCTCGGGAAAGACGGTCGCGCTCGGCAATGCTGCGATGATGGCGGACCTTGGCGTCGACATCGCATCCATCTCGGCCAAGGCCGAGGCGCTGCAGCTCGAAGGCAAGACGGCGATGTTCGTCGCTGTCGACAAGAAGCTGGCCGGCATCGTCGCCGTCGCCGACCCTATCAAGGCAACGACGGCCGAGGCGATCAAGGCTCTGCATGAAAGCGGCTTGCGCATCATCATGGCGACCGGCGACAATGAACGCACGGCCAACGCGATCGCCAGAAGCCTCGGCATCGACGAGGTCCGCGCCGGCCTGCTGCCGGAACAGAAGGCAGCCCTTGTC
>NZ_RZQI01000536.1:0-4177 GCF_003998335.1 Mesorhizobium sp. M7A.F.Ca.CA.002.05.1.1
CCCTTGGGATTGCGTCAAGACGAAAAGACGGAGCGGATTGGCGTTTTCCGTGAAACGACGAACCGTTCAGAGCGTAAAACCCTCGCCGAGGTAAAGTCGCCGCACATCGGGGTTTGCCACCACCTCGTCGGCCCTTCCATGGGTCAGCACCTGGCCGGCATGGATGATGTAGGCGCGGTCGATGAGGCCGAGCGTTTCGCGCACATTGTGATCGGTGATGAGGACGCCGATGCCGCGCGCCGTCAGGTGGCGCACCAGTTGCTGGATATCGGCGACGGCGATCGGATCGATGCCTGCGAAAGGCTCGTCGAGCAGCATGTAAGCCGGACGCGTCGCCAGCGCTCGCGCGATTTCCAGGCGTCGCCGCTCGCCGCCCGAAAGCGACATGGATGGCGCCTTGCGCAGATGGCTGATGTGGAATTCCTCGAGCAGTTCGTCGAGATTGCGCTCGCGCACCTTGCGGTCCTTTTCGACCACTTCCAGCACCGCGCGGATATTCTGCTCGACATTGAGACCGCGGAAGATCGACGCTTCCTGCGGCAGATAGCCGATGCCGAGGCGTGCGCGACGGTACATCGGCATCGACGTGACGTCGAAGCCGTCGATCTCGATCGTGCCTTCATCCACCGGCACGAGGCCGGTAACCATGTAAAAACAGGTCGTCTTGCCGGCGCCGTTGGGGCCGAGCAGCCCAACGGCCTCGCCGGCGCGCACGCCGATGGTGACGCCGCTGACGACCTTGCGGCCCTTGTAGCTCTTGGTCAGCCCCTTGGCGATCAGGGTTCCCTTGAACTTTCCCGCATCGACGGTCACCGTGGCCGGCGCCGAAAGCTTGCCGGCGGCCCGTCCCGGAAGACGCGCCGTCAGCGACGACAGGCTGGCCATCAGGGGTTCGTCGCTCCCGATTTCGGCGGCGGCGTGATCGACATCTGGACGCGTTGCCCAGCGCATGGATCCACCTGAGCCAGCCCGCTTTTCATCTGCACGGTAAGCTTGCAGCCCACCAGAATGTTGTCGTTTTGCGACAGAACGACCTTTTTGCCCGAAAGCACCAGCACCTGGCTCTTCATATCGAAGCTGCCTTGATCGCCTGTCGCGACCTGCGCATCCGACTTGATGTAAACCTTGTCGGAGATCTCCAGGTGATCGATGTTGGCCGAGCCCGTCATCGCCGCACCCGCGGCCTCGGTGCCCTTGGCAGCGGCGTTGGGGTCCTTGACGTAGTAGACCGTCATCTTGCCGGCCTTCATCAATGTCGGCCCCTGGACGACACTGACATTGCCCGTGAAGATGGCGACACTGTCGGCCTGGCGGACTTCCAGCTTGTCGCTCTCGATCTGGATCGGCTTGTCGCCGGACAGTTTGAGGCCTGATTGACTGGTCGTCTGCGCCGATGACGGCCCGAGTCCGAGCAGCAGCAACGCTGAAGTTGCAGCCGCGAGCCGCGTCGAACTACTGAGCCGCATTGGTTTCTCCGCTGTTTCCCTGTGCCGCCTTCAAGGCGGTGGAATCGATGTTGACGCGCACCTTGTTCTCGAAAACCAGAACCTTGCCATTGTCCTGGACCGACATCGTATCCGCCGTGATCCGCGACCCGCCACGGCTGACATCGACGGGATCTCCCGTCTTCATAGTGCCTTTGCCCATGTCGAGGAAGACCGATTTGAACTTGGCCTGCATGCCGTCGGTCGTGGTGATCGTCACGTCGCTGGTCAAATTCATCGTATTGCCGTCGCGATCGTAGGTGCCGTGCGAGGCCTTGACCGCCGCCACATTGTCGGGCGCGATCGGCACCTTGGCGTCGATGCCTTCCAGCTCGATGATACCTTGCGTGCTGACATCCTGAATGGCACGCAGCGCCGTCATCGAATAAGGCTGCTTCTGCTTGGTGAAACCGTTGAGCTTGGGATTGGCCATCACCAGCTTGCCGTTGGAAAAGGCAGTGCCTTCCGCCTGAACCTTCACGGCGACGGGTGCGGCGAGATAGGAATAGACCGGGAAAGCGACCGCTATCAGTGCCGCGGCCACCGGCACGGCAAATTTGAGAACGCGCACGCGGCGCGAATGACGCTGTGCACGGTCGAAAGCGTCGCCGCGCGTCCGGCCGTCCGCCGGGGGAGCCAACACCGCCTCGGCGTTGGTCGGTTCAATCGGTCGCGCTAACATTCACTGCTTTCTTTAACCCTGCCCACCCTTGAGCACCGCCTATAGGTGGGACGCCGGCGCTTTCAAGCAAGCACAAGCCCACGAAAACTGCAAAAATGTGACAGCCGCCTTTGTACAGACGAAAACGAGGTCCGCACAACTGCGTGTTCTCCATAGCAGAAACAGACACGCGGCGTAAAATTTATCCGTCGTCGGTCTCGTCGCCGACCTGGGGCGATTGCACAAACATGTGAGCAGGCCAATACTTGTAGAGCGCCTAGCCGAGGCCGGCCGACTGTCGACGGGGATGGCTACCTCACGTCCAGGTGCTGACTTGTCTCGCCATACGCAAAAGAGAACTGCTTCCAGATGGGCGGATCATGGTCTAAAAGCGTCTCCTCCCGCCGACTGAAAGGCTGACCATGGCACTGAGAGCCGACGACCTGATCGACCGCCGCCGTTTGCGGCGCAAGCTGACATTCTGGCGCGTCGTCGCCATAGGCATCGTAGCCCTTGGGGTGATTGCGCTTTCAACCTGGTTCTATGGCGACGATTTCGGCGGCTCGACGGTCGACCATATTGCCAAGGTCAAGATCGAAGGCACGATCACCGAGGACGAGGAACTGATCAAGCGGCTGGAAACCATCCGTCTTTCATCGAAGGTGAAGGGCGTGATCCTGTCGATCGATTCGCCTGGCGGCACCACCGTCGGTGGTGAGTCGATCTATGAAGAAGTGCGCAAGCTGGCCGCCGACAAGCCGGTGGTGGCGGAAGTCGGCACGCTCGCCGCATCGGCGGGCTATATGATCGCCAGTGCCGCCGATCACATCGTTGCCCGCAAGACCTCGATCGTCGGCTCGATCGGCGTGCTGATCCAGTATCCCGACGTCAGCGGCCTGATGGACAAACTCGGCGTCAAGCTGGAGGAGGTGAAATCCTCGCCGCTGAAAGCCGCACCCTCTCCCTTCAAGCCGACCAATGACGACGAGCGTGCCATGGTTCGCAAACTCATCCTCGACAGTTATAACTGGTTCGTCGACATCGTCGCCGAACGCCGCAAGATGACCCGCGAACAAGCGCTGGCGCTTGCCGACGGCTCGATATTCACCGGGCGTCAGGGCGTAGCCAACGGGCTGATCGACGCCGTCGGCGGCGAGGCGGTAGCGGTCGACTGGCTGGCGACCAAGGGCGTCGATGCCAAGCTCAAGGTCGTCGAGTGGAAGGATACCGAACAGCGCGGCGGCTTCCTGTTCTCGAAAGCGATGGCGCAAACCATCGGCAGTGCGCTCGGCCTGCCCGCCTACAGTGGCGACGTCATCCATGAACTCGGAGCCGACCGCTTGTTTCTTGACGGTCTCGTTTCCGTCTGGCACCCTTGAGACGCCGTTTGGGGCAAGTGAAAAAAGCAAATAAAATCATCCTCATAATTTTGACCGCACTGCTTTCACGGGGACCCGTCTCATGATCAAGTCCGAACTTGTGCAGATTATTGCCACGCGCAATCCGCATCTTTTCCTGCGCGACGTCGAAAACATCGTCGGCGCCATCTTCGATGAAATCACCGACGCCCTTGCCGAAGGCAACCGGGTCGAGTTGCGAGGCTTCGGCGCTTTTTCGGTGAAGAACCGTCCCGCCCGCACCGGCCGCAATCCGCGCACCGGCGAATCCGTCGAGGTCGAGGAGAAGTGGGTGCCGTTCTTCAAGACCGGCAAGGAACTGCGTGAAAGGCTGAACGGCGGCAAGTAGGCGCGACGTCAGCGCCTGACGGCCTTTCGGACAGGCCAGCTTCCGACGGAAAACATCATGTTCAATCGCTTCATCCTCATCGCGATCTTCGTGCCCCTGGCGATCATCCTGATCGCACTCGCCGTTGCCAACCGCGAACTGGTCGCCTTCACGCTCGATCCGTTCAACCCCGGCAATCCGAAGCTGACCCTGACTTTGCCGCTGTTCATTTTCCTGTTCCTGGCACTCGCCATCGGCATGATCGTCGGCAGCCTGGCAACCTGGGTCAAGCAGGGCCGCTATCGCA
>NZ_RZQI01000537.1:0-4163 GCF_003998335.1 Mesorhizobium sp. M7A.F.Ca.CA.002.05.1.1
GGCCAGAATGTTGGCCGCACGCTTGGTGCCGGCGAGCAGGTTCTTACCGTCCTCCGTATCGAGGAAGGAGCCCAGCGCCTCGACCCTGCGCACGATCTGCAGGAGATCGTCGTTCGGCGATTGGCCAATCTCCCCCCTTGTGGGGGAGATGCCCGGCAGGGCAGAGGGGGGCGCTTCGCGCTGAGAGGTCGGCGGGATAGCGCCCCCCTCTGTCGGCTTCGCCGACATCTCCCCCTCTAGGGGGGAGATGGGGCGCGAACCTGCCGCCAACACCGCATCGATGAGATCATGCCGTGCGCCCTGGTCACGGAGATAGACCTTCAGGCGGTCGTGGAAGAAGGAGAGGAGGTCGGAAGCCGTCCCGACAATGGATATCAGCGCCAGTCGAATATTATTCTCGACCAATATTCTAACAACCCCGAGCGCGGCCCGCCGCAACGCATAAGGGTCCTTCGACCCTGTCGGCTTTTCGTCGATCGCCCAGAAGCCGACCAGTGTATCCAGCTTGTCGGCGAGCGCGACAGCGACCGACACCAGATCGCTCGGTACGCGATCGGACGGGCCCTGCGGCTTGTAGTGTTCCTCCGCTGCAGCGGCGACCGATGCATGCTCGCCCTGAAGCAGCGCATATTTGCGGCCCATTGCGCCCTGCAGTTCCGGAAACTCGCCGACGACTTCGGTGGTGAGATCGGCCTTGGCCAAGACGGCGGCACGACCTGCGAGCGCGATAATCTCCCCCCTCGAGGGGGAGATGTCGCCGAAGGCGACAGAGGGGGTCGGCACGACCGGATGCGACGCCCCATCGCGGTCAGAGGACGCCGGCGCTTCACGCGCGGCGACCCCCTCTGGCCTGCCGGCCATCTCCTCCTCAAGGGGGGAGATTGACTGCGCCACGATCGGCGCCAGTTCTTCCGCCAATCGCTTGATCCGCTCCACCCGTTCGCCCTGCGTGCCGAGCTTGGCGTGGAAAGTCACGCCGAGATGGTCGAGCCGGGCCATGCGCTGGTCGAGCGGCTTCTTGAGATCAAGCCCGAATTTTTCCGCCGATGCCTCGAGCTCAGCCAGGTCAGGCAAATCGCCCTGGTCGGTCGTCCAGAAATAAAGCGCGTCGGACAGGCGGGCGCGCACCACCTTGCCGTTGCCGTGGGCGATCTCCTTGCCGCCATCCTTCGCTTCGATATTGGCTGTGAGGATGAAGCGGCTGGAAAGCGCGTCGTCGACACCCTGCGGCCGCGTCACAAAGCACTTCTGGTTGGCGCGGATGGTCAGTCGGATCACTTCGGCTGGAATGGCCAGGAATGCCTCCTCGAACTCGCCCATCAGCACGACAGGCCATTCGACCAGCCCGGACACCTCCTCCAGCAGCCCTTCGTCCTCGACCAGATCAAGCCCGTTGGCGAAGGCTAGATTGCGGGCGTCGGCAAGGATGATCTCCTTGCGCCGATCAGCATCGAGCACGACCTTGGCCGCTTCCAGCTTGGAAACATAGTCGTCGAAGCGGCGCACCGTGATGGCGTCAGGCGCATGGAAGCGGTGGCCGTAGGTGGTGTTGCCGGAGCGGATGCCGTCGATCTCGAAATCGACCACGACAGGCTCCTCTGTCTCCGGGCCGAAGGTGCACAGGATCGATTGCAGCGGGCGCACCCAGCGCAGCGAGCCTGGCTTGGCCGAGGCCGGTCCCCAGCGCATCGATTTCGTCCACGGGAAATTGCGGATGATGCCCGGCACCAGTTCGGCGATGATCTCTTCCGCCGCCCTGCCCGGCCTCGAAATGTGGGCGACATAAAAATCGCCCTTCTTCGGATCGGAATGGACATGGGCCTCGGCGATCGAGGAAAGTCCGGCCTTGCGCAGGAACCCCTGGACCGCCTGTTCAGGCGCCGATGTCGAAGGCCCCTTGATCTCTTCGCTTATATCTTTCGAGCGCGCGGTGAGGCCCCTGATATCGAGCGTCAGCCGGCGTGGCGTCCAGTACTCGCGCGCCGCTTCATAGGTCAGCCCCGCCTCGACCAGGCCGTCGGTCAGCATCTTCCTGAGATCACCCGCCGCCTTGCGCTGCATGCGGGCAGGAATCTCTTCCGAGCGGAGTTCTAGAAGCAGGTCAGGCATGGATGGGGCTCACGCGGCAAAATGGTCCGGGCGGGGGCATAGCAACTCGGCTGGCCGCTGTCACCCTTTCCGCGCGGGGATCGCCGATTTGCGCCCGTTTCCAGAAATTTTGGCCGCCCTGTCGGGACAAGACCGCGCCACCCGTCCTTGGATCAAAGATTTCCATGAACCGAACGCAGCGCTGAAGCGACCCACGCTCAGGCAGGAAACTATTGGCTCAACGACCATGAAAACGGCATCCAGACTTCTGCAGATCCTCGCGCTCGGCGCCTGCTTCACGGCGCAGGCTCACGGTGCCTTCTCGATGCCGGGCGTTCGACAGGCATTGCGCACGATCGACGGTGCCGGCGGTCAGGCCGTACCGCCGATCAACGTTTCCCTCGAGATGATGAAGCGGGCCTGAAGCTCAGGCCGCCAAGCCACCCGCCTGCGTCTTCAAAAACGCTTCGCCGCAGGCCTTGGCCAGATTGCGCACCCGCAGGATGTAGCTCTGCCGCTCGGTGACCGAAATCACGCCGCGTGCGTCGAGCAGGTTGAAGACATGGCTGGCCTTGATGCACTGGTCGTAGGCCGGGAAAACCATGCGGTGCATCGGCAGATTGTCGTTCGATGCCGGCGCGCCGGCGTCGAGCAGCGCCTTGCACTCGGCCTCGGCGTCCTCGAAGTGGCGCAGAAGCATCGCCGTGTTGGCGTGTTCGAAGTTGTGGCGCGAATATTCCTGCTCGGCCTGCAGGAAGACATCGCCATAGGTGACCTTGTCGGCGCCTTCGCGGCCGTTGAAATTGAGGTCGTAGACATTGTCGACGCCCTGCACATACATGGCCAGCCGCTCCAGCCCGTAGGTGAGTTCGCCGGCCACCGGCGCGCATTCGATGCCGCAGACCTGCTGGAAGTAGGTGAACTGCGAGACTTCCATGCCGTCGCACCAGCATTCCCAGCCGAGACCCCAGGCGCCCAGCGTCGGGCTTTCCCAATCATCCTCGACGAAGCGGATGTCGTGCAGCAGCGGATCGACGCCGATCGCCGCCAGCGAGCCGAGATAGAGTTCCTGCAAATTGGGCGGGTTCGGCTTCAGGATCACCTGGTACTGGTAATAATGCTGCAGCCGGTTCGGGTTCTCGCCATAACGCCCGTCCTTGGGGCGGCGCGAGGGCTGGACATAGGCAGCGTTCCAGCGTTTTGGGCCGAGCGCGCGCAGCGTCGTTGCCGGATGAAAGGTGCCGGCGCCGACTTCCATGTCGTAGGGTTGCAGGATGACGCAGCCATAGGCCGCCCAATAGTTGTGCAAGGTCAGGATCAGCCCCTGGAACGAGCGGCTGGGATGCATATGGGCGGGGATTTCAATTGTCACGGATGGCCTCGACAGCACAGGCTAGCTTGCCGGCACGTCCTAGAGACCCAACAGCAAAGCGTCAAGCAAAGCACGCCGATGCGGTCACCCCGACATTATGGACAATGTTGAAAGCTTTGCAGGGGCTGGCCCATTGCCCATCTCTGGGGCCTGCGCTCTGTTCGCCTGTGCAGCAACGACAACAGGTTTCAGCCATGCCCAGCCCGATCGTCATCCGCCCTGTCACGCGACAGGATTTCGAGCAATGGCTGCCGCTGTGGGACGGCTACAATGCATTTTATGGCCGCTCGGGTGAAACGGCCCTGCCGGGTGAGATCACCCAGATGACATGGTCTCGTTTCTTCGATGCCTATGAGCCGGTCCACGCGCTGGTGGCCGAAGGCGAGGGACAGCTTCTCGGCCTCGTGCACTATCTCTTCCATCGCAGCACCACGGCGATCGCGCCGAATTGCTATCTGCAGGACCTTTTCACCACGCAGGCCTCGCGTGGCAAAGGCATCGGACGGGCGCTGATCGAGCGCGTTTACGAGCGCGCGCAGGCGGCCGGCTCAGGCCGGGTATACTGGCTGACGCATGAGACCAATCACACGGCGATGAAGCTTTACGACAAGGTCGCCGAACACTCCGGCTTCGTCGTCTATCGCAAGCTCTTCTGAGGCAGCCAGCCGAATCCGGTTCAAACGAAAACGGGACTCCGAAAAGA
>NZ_RZQI01000538.1:0-4146 GCF_003998335.1 Mesorhizobium sp. M7A.F.Ca.CA.002.05.1.1
GATGATGACCAGCCCGACGATCACCGGCAGCGAGCCGAGATCGCCCGAGCGGACCCGGTCGAAGAACCTGCGGATGGCGCCGCCGATCCCCGCCTCATGCTTGACGCGCACGTCGGCGCGGTCGAGCTGCGGCGGCACGGGGGCCGTCTGTTGCACGTCGCGGCTCATGGGCGTGGCTCCTGCGTTTGATCCTGTCGCGCCATTTGAGTCTGCTGGGTTTGGCGCCGCTCGGCGCGCCGCGACACCGAATTGTTCGACGCGCCGGTGATGGCGCTGACCAGTTCCTGGTTCGAGGCGTCGGGCGAGAAGATGCCATTGTTGCGGCCAAGCCGCAGCACGACGATGCGGTCGGCGACGGCGCGCACGTCTTCCATATTGTGGCTGATGATGACGACGCCGAGACCGCGGTCGCGCACCCGCTCGATCAGGTTGAGGACTTCCGCCGTCTGCGCCACGCCAAGTGCCGCCGTCGGCTCGTCGAGCAGGATGAGCTTGGGTTCGAGCAGCAGCGAGCGGGCGATCGCCACCGTCTGGCGCTGGCCGCCCGACAGCGAAGCGACCACTTCGCGCACGCTTGGGATGCGCGCCGATAGCTCGTTGAGCAGCGTCCAGGCGCGCACTTCCATCGCCACCTCGTCCAGCCGCAGCGGGTTGAGCTCACGACCGAGAAAGATGTTGGCGACGATGTCGAGGTTCTCGCACAGCGCCAGGTCCTGGAACACGGTGGCTATGCCGAGCGTCAGCGCCGCACTTGGATCTGCAAGCGTCACCTGCTTGCCGCGAAAACTTATCGTGCCTGAGCTCGGCTGATGCACGCCGGCCAGGATCTTGACCAGGGTCGACTTGCCGGCGCCATTGTCGCCGACCAGCGCCACCACCTCGCCGGCATGGACATCGAGATCGATGTCGGTGAGCGCCGAAACGGCGCCGAAATTCTTCGAAACGCCGCGCAGGCTGAGCACCAGCTCGCCTGCCGGAACCGGTTCGTCCGGGGTATCGATCATGCCAGGAAGCCTTTCAAAACCGGTTCAAAAATGTCGGATGAGCGCTGCCTGGCCACCGCGCGGTGGCCAGGCAGCGGAGCGGGCAAGGGTCGCGGTCAGTTCCCGATGCCCAGCTTCTTGCAGCCTTCCGCGTAACGATCGACGCAGAGTTCGGCCGCGGTGTTGATCTTCTTGTCGATGATCTCGGCCTTCAGGTTTTCCTGCGTCACCACGGCTGGCGTGAACAGCTGCGAGGGCGTGTCGTACAGCGTCATCTCGGCCTTCGGCGTCTCGCCCGAAAGCAGCTTGATGGCGATGTTGGCGGCCGCCGCCGCCACGATCTCGCTCGGCTTGGAGATGGTGTTGTACTGGTCGCCGGCGATGATCAGCTGCAAGGCCGCGATCGTCGCGTCATTGCCGGTCACCGGCGGCACCGGATCGACGCCGGCCGCCTTGAAGGCGGCGATGGCGCCGCCACCGGTGCCGTCATTGGCGGCAACCACGCCGAGGATTTTCGGCCCGAAGCGGGTGATCTGGCCGCCGGCCCATTGCTGCGCCTTCGGCGGCGCCCATTCCGGCGTGTCGTATTCGGCCAGGATCTTGTAGCCGCTATTGTCGAGGCCGGCATGGATGCCCTTCTTGATCAGGCCGGCCGCCGCGTCGGTCGGCGAGCCGTTGATCTGCAGCACACCGCCGCTGGCCGGATCGACCTTCAGCGCCTTCAGGTGCTCGACCAGCGAGTCGGCGATGGCCTTGCCGATGCCTTCATTGTTGAACGACACATAGAAATCGGCCGGCGCGGTCGGGATCGGCCGGTCGTAGGCGATGACCTTGATGCCCTGGCTCTGCGCCAGCTTGACCAGCGAGGCGGCGGCGGTCGAGTCGACCGGGTCGAGCACGATCGCCTTGGCGCCCTGCGAGATCACCGAGTTGAACTGCTGCTGCTGGCGCGAGGCGTCGGCATCGGCATTCTGGTAGAGCACCTTGCAGCCCGGGCACAGCTTCTTCATCTCGGCGGCGAAGCCGGGATAATCATGCTGCTCGTAGCGGGTCGAGGCCTGGTCGGGCATCAGGAAGGCGACGGTCGCATCGGTGACTTCGGCGGCCCTGGCGATCGCGGCGGTGCCGGCCAGCAGCGACAGCGCAAGGGCTGCCACACCGGCGGACTTGCCAGCGGACTTCAATGAAGATGAAAGTTTGGTCATTCGGTCTTCTCCGTTTCTGGATATGGTTGTAAGAAGGTCGTTGACTGCTTTGGTCTGAAGATACCTATCCGCCCTCGCCCAAACTGCATTGGGAACCGGGACCCGGCGCCGGCCTTTCGAGCCGCGCCGACAACCTCCGCCGACGGAGGAATTCGAGACAAGCGTTCTCCATCGCGAACCGCTCCACGCGGCTCACGTCGTCATGCAAAAGAAAAAATCCTCCCTTGGTTCCTCCCTGGCTCCTCCGTTAAGCGGCTTTTCCCGCGTTGATGTTGTCGGCCAGCAGGCGCCTGAAGCGCGAGGGCGGCATGCCCTTCTCCGCCAGGAACTGCCGGTTGAAATTGGACAGATTGTTGAAGCCGACCTCGTAGCAGATGTCGGTGATCGAGGCCTGCTCGTCGCTCATCAGGATCTGGCAGGCAAGGTTGATGCGCAGCCGCTTCACATACTGCACCAGCGACATGCCGGTGTGACGGCGAAACGAGCGTGAGAAAGCGCCGGTCGATTGGCCGGCGATGGCGGCGAGGTCCGCCTCGTCGAACAGCTGCGTCAGGTTTTCCCTGATATAGGCGAGCGCCTTATTCATGCCGGCGGTCATGTAGCCGGAGGGATCGGGCCGGTAGCTGGCGCTGGCCAAAAGCTGGAATTCCTGGGCGCGGCTGAGCAGGCCGGCGATCATCATGAACAGCTCGATGCGGCGCACACCTTGTGCCTGCATCATCTCTTCCATCAGCGGCGCCAGCGCCTTGCTGGTGCGGCTGGAAAACAGCACGCCGCGACGTGACGCCTCGAGCAGAGCCGTGAGCCCCGCCAACTCCGGCAGCACATGCATGGCATCGCCGATGAAACTTTCGGAAAACTGAATGATGCGGCCGCGCAGCGGGATCGAACTGTCCCTGGCGATATCGCTGACCCAATTGTGCGGCAGGTTCGGCCCGGTCAGCACCAGATTGCCCGGCTCGAACTCGCCGATGAAGTCGCCGACGAAATAGCGGCCGTTGGTGAAGATCACCTGATGCAGTTCATATTCGGGATGGAAGTGCCAGCGCACCGTATGGAAGGGGTAGCCGTGCGACCACGCCTTGAAGGACTCACCGCGTCGTATCTGGACAACTTCCAGGTCCGGTTCCATGTCCGTTTCCTCCCGGGCCGGCACGGATATTTGCCGCGTTCGGCCCAATTCCCTAAACCGGCCGAATTGGTTTCGGCTCTGCATTTCAAGAGCCAAGGTACCGGCTCATGACAACAGGCGCCACCACGATTCAAGACAACGGATGATACTTTTTTAACCGGGAGGCGGCGCTCAGAAGCGCTATTCGGGCAGAACAGGTCAGTCTTGCTGACGCGTTCGCTCAATGACCAACGACAATGCCGCCCGCCCGGAAAGGAATTCCGGCGTCTCCGTGTTCGCCTGGCTTATCGCAAGACCATGGTCTTCAGGCGCTGTGCAGCGCCGCATCGTCAGTTCACCTCGTGCGCAGCGCACCACCGGCCGCCGTCGCGAGCGGCGTAACCATCTCCGGCACCAATATGTCGTGGCGGCGCGCGAAGCTGACCAGCGTGGCCCGCACCGTCTCCGGATCGATCTCGCCGACGATGCCCGCCTTGCAAGCGTTGAGTGCGACGGCATGGGCGCCGTTGCGGCCGGCGCTCGGCCAGTCCTGCAGCAGTGCGTAAGCTTCCATCACGCTGTCGATCTTCCTCGGAAAGCCCATTCCGACCAGAAGTGTGACCGGTTCCTCAAATTGCCCGTGATTCATGGCTTGTGCCTCCTCTCGATTGTTCAGGGCCTGTAGCGGGCCGAGCACCGGGAGCGCGGCCCGCCGCGAATAGGTGAATGGACTGGCCGATTTCCGTTCAGCCGCTGCCGGCGGATACCTCGGATGTTGCCGACACTTGCTGCGCGGCGAGGAACATCAGTGCCGACGCCGCGCAGCAAGTGTCGGCAACATCCGAGG
>NZ_RZQI01000539.1:0-4145 GCF_003998335.1 Mesorhizobium sp. M7A.F.Ca.CA.002.05.1.1
GGACTACATGTTCGGCACCCCTGCCCGCAGCGAAAAGGACGGCAAGCTGATCTTCACCGTGCCGATCCTCGATCGCCCCTCGACGACGCCGACCGATGGCGGGCTTCACTATACGCTGACGAGTTCGGCGGGCGCGGTCGAAGGGGGTCTGCCTTTCCCTTGATCCAGCCCACCCCAACGGTTGCAGGAAGCCGTCGGGTTCGCTAGGCAAAGACACGTCCTTCCCCATTTTCCCAAGCGAGGAATCCATGACCATTTCCGTTGGCGGCAAGCTGCCTGACGTGACCTTCAAGACGATGACCGCCGATGGCGCCAAGCCGATCACCGGGGCCGAGATCTTCCCGGGCAAGAAGGTCGTGCTGTTTGGGGTTCCCGGCGCCTTCACACCGACCTGCAGCAACAACCATTTGCCGGGTTATCTCGAGAACCACGATGCCATCCTGGCGCGCGGCGTCGACACCATCGCCGTCGTTTCGGTCAACGACGTCCATGTCATGGGCGCCTGGGCGCACTTCACCGGCGGTGAGGGCAAGATCATGTTCCTCGCCGACGGCAGTGGCGATTTCGCCAAGGCGGTAGGCCTCGACAATGACCTTTCCGCCAGCGGCATGGGGCTGCGTTCGAAGCGGTTTTCGATGATCGTCGACGACGGCAAGGTCACCGCGCTCAATGTCGAGACCAAGCCTGGTGTCGACGAGTCCGGCGCGGCTCATATTCTGGGACAGCTCTGAAGTTCAGCGCGGCGTGGGGTGTGGAACGACGATCGCGCTTGTAGCCCAGGGCTTGCGTTTGGGGGGATTCTAGCGATGTTTGACATGTTCTGGCGCGCTATCGCGATCGGCATCGGCGCCACCGTCCTGATGGATCTCTGGGCCATCTTCCTGCACAAGGCGTTCGGCCAGCCACGGCCGAACTGGGGGCCGGTCGGTCGCTGGGTCTGGCATCTCCGTGACAAGGTCTTCCACGACGATATCGGCGGTGCCGCACCGTACGTGCATGAAAAGGCGCTGGGTTGGGCCTTTCACTATTTTGTCGGCATCGTCTACGGCATCATCCTGGTGGTGCTGGCCGGAGCGGGCTGGCTTGCCGCGCCGACATTCCTGCCGGCCTTCATCCTCGGCATCGTCACCGTCGGCGCCGGCTGGTTCCTGCTGGCACCCGGCATGGGCGCCGGCTGGGCGGCCTCGAAGCGGCCCAACCCGATGCTGATCCGGGCGCTGAATCTGGTGTCGCACACCGTGTTCGCACTTGGGCTTTGGGGCACGGCGCTGCTGATCCGATAAGGGTCTACAACTGCGCTGGCCAGTCGATCGGCAGCCAGCAGTAGATAACGCGGTGCGCGCCGATATCGTAGTAGTTGCCACCCCCGCCGGCTGATCCGCTTCTTCGTACCTGAGAGCCGCGCCGCTCCGGAAATCAATAGCTCTGGGTAGAGCGCCGCACTTTCGCGATTGCCGGTTGTTTGGCCGGCGCAGCAGGCTTTGCCGCTGCTGCAGGCTTGAACGGACCTTTCTTGAACGGCGCCATGCCTTCGCGCGCAAGCTCGTCGGCGCGCTCGTTCTCGACATGACCGTCATGGCCCTTGACCCAGTTCCAGGTGACCTTGTGGCGCTTGTTGGCCTCGTCGAGCGCCTGCCAAAGTTCACCGTTCTTCACAGGCTTCTTGTCGGCGGTCTTCCAGCCGTTCTTCTTCCAGCCGTGGATCCACTTGGAAATACCGTCCATGACATACTTGCTGTCGGTGTGAAGGTCGACCGTGCACGGCTCCTTCAGCGCGTTCAGCGCCGAAATGGCGGCCAACAGTTCCATGCGGTTGTTGGTCGTCTCGGCTTCGCCGCCGGAAAGCTCCTTGGTGGTGCCGTTGAAGCGCAGGATCGCGCCCCAGCCGCCAGGGCCGGGATTGCCCGAACAGGCGCCGTCGGTGAAGATCTCAACCAGTTTGCTCATGATACCCCATATCAGGCCAATCCATATTCCGAAGGAGATTTGATCGCCCGGTGGAACCGCATCCTTCTGATGTATTCGGTCGGATCGCGCTTCATCACCAGCCCGCCATCGGGGACGGTCAGCCAGTCGTACAGCCGGGTCAGCATGAAGCGCAACGCCGAACCGCGCGCCAGCACCGGCAGCGCAGCTTGTTCCTGGTCGCTCAGGGGCCGGACGCTCTGGTAGCCGGCGAGCAGCGCCTTGCCCTTGGTGAGGTTGAAGGAAAAATCCTTCTCGAAGCACCAGGCGTTGAGACAGGTGGCGACATCATAGGCGTAGAGGTCGTCGCAGGCGAAATAGAAATCGATCAGGCCGGACAGTTTTTCGCCGAGGAAGAAAACGTTGTCCGGGAAAAGATCGGCGTGGATGATGCCTTTGGGAAGGTCCTTCGGCCAGTTGCGCTCGAAATCGGCAAAGTCGGCATCGACCTCGGCCGCTAGGCCCGGCTCGACCTCGTCTGCGCGATCGCGCGCTGCATCCCAGAGCTTGCGCCAGCCGTCGATGGCCAGGGCATTCGGACGCGTCATCGAAAAATCGGCACCGGCCAGATGCAACTGCGCCAATGCCTTGCCGACCTCGGCACAATGCGTTGCTGTGGGCCGCCGCAACGAAAGCCCTTCCAGGAAGGTGATGATGACCGCCGGCCGGCCGGCGAGCGTGCCGATGACGCTGCCGTCATGCGCGGTCACCGGCAGCGGGCAGGACACGCCCTTGTTGGCGAGATGGCCCATCAGCCCCAGAAAAAACGGCAGATCCGCCTTCTCGACGCGCTTCTCATAGAGCGTCAGGATGTAGGAGCCGCTGGAGGTGTGCAGCAGAAAGTTCGAGTTCTCGGTGCCTTCGGCGATGCCCTTGTAGGACAGGAGATCGCCGACCGGATAGTGCTTCAGGAATGCGCCGAGTTCGCCTTCCGCAACGTCGGTGTAGACCGCCATGTGCCTTACGCGGCTCCATTGACGAAGGCCATGTCGGCCCGCGTCAGTTCGACATCGCGCAGGACCCGCATGACTGGAAAATCCTCGGTTTCCGTGGCCGTGATGGCAAGATCGATCGTGACATCGAAGCGTTGCCGGAACGCGTCGATGATCTCGTCGACGATGATTTCGGGCGCCGACGCGCCGGCCGACAGGCCAAGCGTCGAAATGTTGCCGATGTCATTCCACGGAATCTCGGCGGCGCGCTGCACGAGAAGCGACATCGTAGCGCCCGCACGCTCCGCCACTTCGACAAGGCGTCGCGAATTGGAGGAATTGGGGGCGCCGACGATCAGATAGAGATCGGCGCCCGGCGCGGTGTCCTTGACGGCTTCCTGGCGGTTGGTGGTGGCATAGCAGATCGATTCCGCCGCTGGTGCCTGCAGCGCCGGAAAGCGATCCTGCAAGGCGCGGATGATGCCGGCGGTGTCCTCGACAGACAATGTGGTCTGGGTAACGAAGCCGAGCGCCTGCGGATCGGCGGGCGAGAGCTTTGCGGCATCGGCTTCGGTTTCGATCAGCGTCACCGCTCCGTCCGGCAGTTGGCCCATGGTGCCGATCACTTCGGGATGACCGGCGTGACCAATCAACAGCACATGGCGGCCGAGCCGCTGATGGCGCATCGCCTGCTTGTGGACCTTCGACACCAGCGGGCAGGTGGCATCGAGATAGAAGAGATTGCGCGCCTTCGCATCCGCCGGCACCGATTTCGGCACGCCATGCGCCGAGAACACGACGGGCGACTGCCGATGTTCGGCCGGTATCTCGGAGAGTTCCTCGATGAAGACGGCGCCAAGGCTTTGCAGCCCCTCGACGACGTAGCGGTTGTGCACGATCTCATGGCGGACATAGACCGGCGCGCCATATTTCTTCAGCGCCAGCACGACGATCTGGATGGCACGGTCGACACCGGCGCAAAAACCGCGCGGCTGGCAGAGCCGGATCGTCAGAGGTGGTTTGGTGGTTGTCTGAAGCATTAAATCCGGGCCGGTTGATCAAAGCCGAAATGAAGTGCGCACCCCTGCCCTGTCAAGGGCATCGGTTGAAAGGGGGCATCAGCCGCGTTCATTCGTCTTTCGCGGGACGGCGAAGCCGCAGGATGAGCACGGCTGCGAGCGCCGCGGCAAGCCCGTACCAAGTCATCGCATATTGGAGATGGCTGTTCGGGAGGTCGATGATGGTGAC
>NZ_RZQI01000540.1:0-4143 GCF_003998335.1 Mesorhizobium sp. M7A.F.Ca.CA.002.05.1.1
GTGCTGTTGTGACAGGTGTGCGTGGCGACATCCTGCAGCCCAGCGATGTCGAGCGCGGCCACAAGAGTTCGCGCGAAATATCAGGCGATTTCGAGCCTCACGCGCAAGCGGTGATCGTCGCCTCCGGCGGCATCGGCGCCAACCATCAACTGGTGCGGGAGAATTGGCCCAAACGGCTGGGCGCCGCACCGAAGCGCATGATCACCGGCGTGCCCGATCATGTCGACGGCCGCATGCTGGCGATCACGGAACGGGCCGGCGGTTCGATCATCAACCGTGACCGCATGTGGCACTATGTCGAGGGCATCAAGAATTGGGCGCCGGTCTGGACCGATCATGCGATCCGCATCCTGCCCGGCCCGTCATCGCTGTGGCTCGATGCGCGCGGCAAGCGCCTGCCGATGCCGCTCTATCCCGGTTTCGACACGCTGGGCACGCTCTCCCACATCATGAGCACCGGCTTCGATTATTCCTGGTTCATCCTGACCAAAAAGATCATCCAGAAGGAGTTCGCGCTGTCGGGCTCCGAGCAGAACCCCGATTTGACCGGCAAGAGCTGGCGCCAGGTGCTCGGCCGCGCCACATCGGGCATTCCGGGCCCGGTCAAGGCGTTCATGGAGAAGGGCGAGGATTTCATCGTCGAGGCCGACTTGCCGACGCTGGTCGCGCGCATGAACGCGCTGGCCGGCGGCGAGCCGCTTCTTGAGGTAGCCCAGGTCGAGCGCGAAATGCGCGCCCGCGACCGGCAGCTCAACAACCCGTTCTCCAAGGACATGCAAATCACCGCTCTGCGCGGGGCGCGCGCCTATCTCGGCGACCGGCTGATCCGCACGGCCAAGCCGCACAAGATGCTCGATCCGGCAAACGGCCCGCTGATAGCGGTGCGCCTCAACATCCTGACCCGCAAGACGCTGGGCGGCCTGCAGACCGATCTCGACAGCCGCGTGCTGGGTGCCGATGGCCAGCCTGTTGCGGGACTCTACGCCGTCGGCGAAGCCGCCGGTTTTGGCGGCGGCGGTGTGCATGGTTATGCGGCGCTTGAGGGCACCTTCCTCGGCGGCTGCATCTTTTCCGGCCGCAGCGCCGGTCGTGCGGCGGCCGCTTCGGTGGGATGAGCCGGGGCCGGTCGGTCCTCAGAGTCCAGCCGCGATCACCAGCGCCAATCGCCCTGTCCAAGCGCGGTCACCGCATCGACGATCCGGGTGAAGCTTGCGCGGGCGCGGCCGACCGTGTGCCGGCCTCGGAGATAACCATGCACCAGCCCCGTTTCCTCGAACCAGGTTGCGCGTCCGCCCGCCGCCACGACCAGGTCGTGATAGCTCTCGCCATCCGACGACAGCGGGTCGCACTCGGCGGTGATCAGTACTGTCGGCGGCAGGTTGGAGAAGTCGGTGTCGGCGAGCGGCGACAGCGTGATGTCCCCGGTCCTATCCACGCCGCTGGTGCGGATGTGCTTGTAGAATTCGAGATCGCGCACGGTCAGCATCGGCGCTTCGGCGTGCTTGACATAGGAGCCTTTCGCGCGGTCTCCGCCGAGGCCGGGATAGATCAGCACCTGGCCAAACGGCCTTTTCGAACGGTCACGCGTGGCGTGACTGACGGCGGCGCAGAGATTGCCGCCGGCGCTGTCGCCGCACAGCACGATAGAATGATCGCGATTGGCGGCGGCCCATTCGAAGGCGCTCATCGCATCGTCGAAGGCCGCCGGATGCAGATGCTCCGGCGCCAGCCGATAATCGACCGAGACCACCTCATAGCCGGTGCGGGCACAGAGCTCGGCGCAGACATCGTCGTGGCTGTCCAGCCCACCGAGGATGAAGCCGCCGCCATGGACATAGAGCACCGTCACCGCAGCTTTGTGTGTGCTTCGGTAGGTGCGGATCGGGATGTCGTGCGTGGGCGTCGCAATGGCTGAGGTTTCGACCGCCACGCCTTCGGGATAGCCGGCAAAGAATTCGCGGCACATGCGGTCATAGATCCCGCGCTGCTGCGCGATCGTGTAGTCGATCGTGTCGGGCGGATAGTAAGAATTGGTCCGCTCTATGAACGCCCAGGTCTCGGCGTCGATGAGGGTTTTGTAATCGGTCATGGGTGCTGGAAAGGCGCCCAAGGCTGAGCCAGGGCGCCCCCCTCTGTCCTGCCGGACATCTCCCCCTCAAGGGGGGAGATCGGATGTTGCGAAAACTTTCGCCAACCTTCTGCGTCGCAAGAAGAGTGCAGAGATCGAAGCTGCCAATCTCCCCCCTTGAGGGGGAGATGGCCGGCAGGCCAGAGGGGGGTAAGCGCCATCGTTCCGGCGGTATCCACTACTTCCCCTTCCAAACCGGCTCACGCTTCTCCGCAAAAGCGCGAAAACCCTCCATGCCATCCTCGGAGCCGTAGAGGGCATCGACCGTCGGCAGCTGGCGGCGGGTCACCTTGTTCATGGCGTCCTGGAAGGTCAGCGCCTCGGCCACACGCGCGGTCTCCTTGATCGCTGCAAAGACCAGCGGCGGGCCGCCTGCGAGCAGCCGGGCGATCTCCCAGACACGGTCCTCGAGCTTCTCCTTGGGCAGCACTTCGTTGACCAGGCCCCAGCGATGCGCCTCGGCCACATCCATCCAGCGGCCGGTCAGCAGAAGGTCCATGGCGACATGGTAGGGGATGCGCTTCGGCAGTTTGATCGTTGCCGCGTCGGCCAGCGTGCCGGCGCGGATTTCGGGGAGCGCGAAGGAGGAATGATCGGAGGCATAGATGAGGTCGCAGGACAGCGCCAGCTCGAAGCCGCCGCCGACCGCCATGCCGTTGACGCAAGCGATCACCGGCTTGTTGAGGTCGCGCAATTCTTGCAGCCCGGCAAAGCCGCCGACGCCATAGTCGCCATCGACGGCATCGCCGCCGGCAGCGGCTTTGAGGTCCCAGCCGGCACAGAAGAACTTGTCGCCGGCGGTCTTGACGATGGCGACGCGCAATTCCGGATCGTCTCGGAATGCCTTGAAGGTCTCACCCATCAGCCGAGAGGTCTTCAGGTCGATGGCGTTGGCTTTGGGCCGGTCGAGGGTGACCTCGAGGATGGTGCCCTCGCGGCGGGTCGAAATGACGTCAGACATTCTTGTTCTCTCCCAGCACCAGCAGTGCGTCGGCGATCCAGGCGCCCTTGCCTTCGCTGCAGACGATCAGCGGGTTGATGTCGAGTTCCTCGATCTCACCGGCATTCTGCTGCACGAAGGCGGCAATGCCCGAAATGGCATCGATGGCAGCCGCGACATCGGCTTTTGGCCGGCCGCGATAGCCCTCGAGCAGCGGGAACAGTTTCAGGCCGCGCAGCGCCGCCTCGATATCGTCGCGCGTCGCCGGCAGCATCAGCGTGACGCTGTCGCGCAACAATTCGACCAGCACGCCGCCGGTGCCCAAGGTCATCACCGCACCGAACATCGGGTCGCGGGTGAAGCCGACGATGAGCTCGGCGACACCGTCGCGCACCATGCGCTCGACATAGAGCCCGGTGCCGAGCGGCAAGAGGTCATGCGCCGCGGTGCTGACGGATTCGGCATCCCTGAGGTTGAGCCTGACGGCGCCAACTTCGGATTTGTGGCTGACGCCGAGCGCCTTCAGTGCGACGGGAAAGCCGAGCGCCATCGACGAAATCACCGCCTCGACCGCATTGGCGGCCCGTTCGCCTTTCGGCACCGGCAGGCCGGCCTTGATCAGCCGCGATTTTGCTTCGGCCTCGTCGGGCGTGACATGGTCGCCACCAGGCGCACCGGCAGCAGAAGTGTCGATCGGCTGCGCCTGCGGTTCGGCCCAAGCCCAGCCGATGAAGGCCGCCGCCCCGGCGGCATCCATGGCTTCCGAAATGCCGAACAACGGCACCATGCCGCGCGCCATCAGTTCGGCGGTGTACTCCTCCGGCAGGTTTTCCGGCAGCGACGAGACGATCGCGCCATGCGCCTTGTTGGTCTTCAGCGCCGATTCGAAGGCGCGCAGCGTCGCCCACCAATCGGTGACCGAACAACGATCAGGTCGCGGAAAATCCAGCACCAGCATGTTGAGGTCGAAGCCGCCCGACACCATTGCGGTGAAGGTGGCGGTCATCGCCGGCTCGTTGTTCCAGATGAAGGTGTGATAGTCCAAGGGATTGGCGACCGCGACCAGCGGCCCGAG
>NZ_RZQI01000053.1:0-13444 GCF_003998335.1 Mesorhizobium sp. M7A.F.Ca.CA.002.05.1.1
TGACGGTTGTAGCCGGAGGGGCAGCGGGCGACTTCGCCAAGCCTCGGGCCGGATGGCCATCCGGCCCGAGGCTCAATCGCTTCCATCGCACATAATCATCTCGTGCAGATACAAGGGGCGGCGCCGGACTCTCGGATATATTGCGTGCACAACGGCGTACGATTGAGTACGTGCGGCCAGTCGCCGCCGTCTGCGCTGCCCCTCATCCGCCCTTCGGGCACCTTCTCCCCGTAAACGGGGAGAAGGAAAAACCCTGCTACTGCGCCGCGAATTCCGCCGGGTCGAAGTCATATTGCTTCGAGCAGAATTCGCAGGCGACGTGGATGCCACCATCCTCGGTGCTGTCCTTGATCTCCTGCGCGGAAAAACCCTCGAGGATGCCGCGGATCTTGTCCTTGGAGCACGAGCACTGGTCGGCGACCGGGACGCCGCCGAAGACGCGCACGCCATGCTCGTGGAACAGCCTGTAAAGCAGCCGCTCGGCACCGATTGTCGGGTCGATCAGTTCGGTCGGCTCGATCGTGCCGAGCAGCGCCAGCAACTCCTGCCAGGAATTGTCGACCGGGTCGTGGATCTCCTCGCGCGGATCGCCATCGCCACCCGGCAGATCCGGCACGCGCATGCGCTCGGGCGACTGCGGCAGGAACTGCGCCAGGATACCACCGGCGCGCCACTGCTCGCGGGCACCGCCAGGACCGGGCGTCAAAAGCTTGGCCACCGACAGCCTGAGATCGGTCGGGATCTGTTCCGACTGGCGAAAATAGGTGCGTGCCGCATCTTCCAGCGTCTCGCCGTCGAGCTGGACGATACCCTGATAGCGCTGCGTGTGAGCACCCTGGTCGATGGTCAGCGCCAGCACGCCGCTGCCGAGCAGGGTCTGCTGCGAGGTTTCGCCGGCCGCGACCAGCGCTTCCAGCCGGTCGGCGTCAAAACGCGCATAGGCGCGCAATGCCGAGGGCGTGGAAAAATCCGCGACCAGCATGTCGACAGGCCCGTCGGTGCGGGTCTGCAGGATGAACTTGCCCTCGAACTTCAGCGAGGTGCCGAGCAGCACGGTCAGCACACAGGCCTCCGCCAGCAGGCGGGCGACCGGCTCGGGATAATCGTGGCGGCTGAGGATGGCGTCGAGCATCGGCCCGAGTTGGACGGTGCGGCCCCGCACATCGAGCGGGCCGACCTCGAACGGCACGACATGATCGTCGCCGGCATAGCCAAATTCGCCGAGTTTGGGGTGATGTTCAGTCACTTGATAGGTTTCCAACATGACAAAGCTCCAGGGCGCGGCCATGCCGCCCTCCGGGGCGCATGCGTCGAAACGCGCTTGATTTGCGTGATGCGGCGCAAATAGGCATCACACCCCCGCAGATCAAGCTCCCGGGGATCAAGCGCCGAGACACTTCAAGCGCCGAGACACCAGGCAAGCACGGCCTTCTGGGCATGGAGCCGGTTCTCGGCCTCGTCGAAGACCACCGAATGCGGCCCGTCGATGACCTCGTCCGTCACTTCCTCGCCACGATGCGCCGGCAGGCAATGCATGAACAGCGCGTCCGGCTTGGCCTTGGCCATCAGCTTGGCGTTGACCTGATAGGGCGAGAACACGTTGTGGCCGCGGGCGCGATGCTCCTGACCCATCGAGACCCAACAATCCGTGACGATGCAGTCGGCCTGATCGACGGCTTCCTCGGGCGAGCGGGTGAAGTGCAGCTTGCCGCCATGTGCCCGCGACCAGTCGATATGCTTCTGCGCCGGTTCGCTGCCCTCAGGCACGGCGACGTTGAGGTTGAAGCGGAACCGGGCCGAGGCCTCAAGCAAGGAATGCAGCACATTGTTGCCGTCGCCGGTCCAGGCGATGGTCTTGCCGGCGACCGGACCGCGATGTTCCTCGAAGGTCATGATATCGGCCATCAGCTGGCAGGGATGGGTGTCGTCGGTCAATCCGTTGATCACCGGCACGGTGGCGTTCTCGGTCAATTCCAGCAGGCGCTCATGCGAGGTGGTGCGGATCATGATCGCATCGACATAGCGCGACAGCACCTTGGCCGTGTCGGCAATGGTCTCGGAGCGGCCGAGTTGCATCTCGGTGCCGGTCAGCATGATGGTCTCGCCGCCGAGCTGCCGCATGCCGACGTCGAAGGAGACGCGCGTGCGCGTCGACGGCTTGTCGAAGATCATTGCCAGCACCTTGCCTTCAAGCGGTTTGGTGCGCTCGCCGGCCTTGAGGCGCGCCTTTCGCACCACCGCATCGTCCAGCATCAAGCGCAGATCGCCTTCGGAAACGGTGGAAAGATCGGTGAAATGGCGAACTGACATCAGCAATGGTTCCGGGATTACTTCGCCGCGGCGGAAGCGATCGCCTCCGCCAGGCCCTTGGCGCCGGCGCGGATGCGGTTGAGCGCCTCATGGATCTCGGCGTCGGTGACGGTGAGCGGCGGCAACAGGCGAATGACGTTGTCGCCGGCCGGAACCGCCAGCAGGTTCTGGTCGCGCAAGGCCATGTTCACCTTGGTGTTGGGCATGGCGCATTTGAGGCCGAGCATCAGCCCGGCACCCCTGATGTCCTCGATGATTTCGGGAAACTCGTCGGCGACCGACGCCAGCCCCTGCTTCATCAGCAGCGCCTTGCGTTGGACATCTTCGAGGAAGCCGTCTTCCAGCACGACATCGAGCACGGCGTTGCCGACCGCCATGGCCAGCGGGTTGCCGCCGAACGTGGTGCCATGCACGCCAGCGGTCATGCCCACGGCCGCTTCATCCGTGGCGAGGCAGGCGCCCATCGGGAAACCGCCGCCAATACCCTTGGCGATCGCCATGATGTCTGGCGTAACCCCTGACCATTCATGCGCGAACAGCTTGCCGGTACGGCCGATGCCGCACTGGACCTCGTCGAAGATCAACAGCAGGCCGTGCTGTTCGCACAATTGCCTGAGCCGCTTCAGCGATTGCGTCGGCACCGGGCGGATACCGCCCTCGCCCTGCACCGGCTCGATCAGGATGGCGGCCGTCTCCGGCGTGATCGCCTTTTCGGCGGCGTCGATGTCGTCGAAACCGACCTGATCGAAACCTTCGACCTTGGGGCCGAAGCCCTCGAGATATTTGTACTGGCCGCCGGCCGCGATGGTCGCCAGCGTGCGGCCATGGAAGGCGCCTTCGAAGGTGATGACGCGGAAGCGCTCGGGGTGTCCGTTGACGAACTGGTAGCGGCGCGCCGTCTTGATCGCGCATTCCAGCGCCTCGGCGCCGGAATTGGTGAAGAACACCTTGTCGGCGAAGGTGGCGTCGGCCAGCCGCTCGCCAAGCCGGTTCTGCCCGGGGATCTCGTATAGGTTGGAGACATGCCACAGCTTGGCGGCCTGCTCGGTGAGTGCGGCGACCAGATGCGGATGACTGTGGCCCAGCGAATTGACGGCGATGCCGCCGGCAAAGTCGAGATATCGCTCGCCCTTGTCGGTAATCAGCCATGTGCCTTCCCCGTGGTCGAAGGCCAAGGGTGCGCGAGCAAAGGTCTCGTAAAGCGCCGAACCGCTCATTATATGCGTCTCCGGTACCGGAAAATCAAAAAAGCCGCCAAAGCGGCGGCCTGTGCGGCTTATCCTGTTTTTCGGCCATGAAGTCAACGAAAACGTCGCGTAGTGGCGCGCGGCAAGCCTCCCGACGGGACGCCGGCTCATCAGCGACCGGGCAAGTTGGGGAAAACCGAAAAAACCGATTCGTGTTGCACTTGGGACTCTTGTCACCGAGTCAGCGCATAGAGTAGTTGTAGTCGAGAAATAACTAGATTTCGTGCGGCGGACCTAATCACCAGATATATGTGGTGTCTGCCCCGGCAAATGTTGCCGGGTCGGGAGAAGGATTCCGATTGCCGCACGCTTAGAGGAGCGCGGTCTCATGAACTGGACTGACGAGCGGGTAGAACTCTTGAGAAAACTGTGGTCGGAGGGTCTGAGCGCAAGCCAGATTGCTGCGCAGCTTGGAGGGGTCAGCCGCAACGCGGTCATCGGGAAGGTGCATCGGCTGAAACTGTCGGGCCGCGGACGCTCGACCGCCACACCGGCACGCCAGAAGAAGGCAGCGCAAGGATCGACCGTCCAGAAATCGGTATCACGCGCTGCAACCACGGCACGCCATGTCACGACATCGATCGGCGCGACCGCCTTGCAGACGCAGTTCGACGCCGAACCCGTGGCACGCCATTACATCCGTCCGGTTGAGAATGTCGTGCTGCCGATCTCGCGGCATCTGCAGCTGGTCGAACTGACCGAGCGCACCTGCAAATGGCCGAACGGTGACCCGCTTTCAGAGGACTTCCATTTCTGCGGCAACGAAGCCGCCGAAACCGGACCCTACTGCAAATACCACGCCCGCGTGGCGTTCCAGCCGGCATCGGAGCGGCGGCGGAGTCGCTGAGCGAATAGCGAATAGCGAATAGCGAATAGCGAATAGCGAATAGCGAATAGCGAATAGCGAATAGCGAATAGCGAATAGCGAATAGAAACGGCTTGCCTTCCGTCACAGGAAGCAAGCCGTTTTTGTGTTCGCTATTCGCTACTCCCTATTCGCTATTCGCTCTCTTTCACAGCCAACCGTTCTTCCTGAACCGCCAGTAGAGGAACGTGCAGATCACCGCGATCGCGGTCAGCACCACCGGGTAGCCGTACTCCATCTTCAGTTCCGGCATACTGTCGAAGTTCATGCCGTAGATGCCTGCGAGCGCCGTCGGCACCGCCAGGATGGCGGCCCATGAGGCGAGTTTCTTGGTGTTCGCCGTTTCCTGACTCTGGCCGACTAGGAGGCTGGCCTCGAAAGCGAACGCCAGCACTTCGCGCAGGCTGTCGATCTTCTCCTGGACGGTGCGGATGTGGTCGGTCACGTCGCGGAACAGCGGGTGCATGGCGGTATGTATCTGCGGCAGCTCGGCGCTGGTCAGCCGTCGGCAGACTTCGACCAGCGGAAGCGCGGCATTGCGCAGGCGCAGGAGATCGCGGCGCAGCATATAGAGCCGTTCGATGTCGGGAGCGGTCATCGGCTTCAGCAGAACCTTGTCCTCGATCGCCTCGACTTCGTCCTCGATCTGCTCGAGCACCGGCATGTAATTGTCGACGATGAAATCGAGAATGGCATAGAGGACGAAATCCTCACCCTTGGCCAGCGAGTGCGGGCAGCTTTCCCAGTGCTGACGAACGGCGGCATAGGACGTCGAGGGACCGTGCCTGACGCTGACGATGTAGCCTGAGCCGACGAACAAATGGGTCTCGCCGAAAGTGACCCGACCGTCGATCAACTGCGCCGTGCGGGCGACGATGAACAAGGCGTCGCCATATTGCTCGATCTTCGGCCGCTGGTGCGGGTGCTCGGCATCCTCGATCGCCAACTCATGCAGGTGAAACTGCGCCTGGACGCGCAGCAACAGGTTACGGTCGGGCTCCAAAAGGCCGATCCAGACGACATGACCGGATTTCTTTGCCCATTCGCCGGCTTCCTCGATGGGAATGTCGGCGATGCGGCGCCCCGCCGTGTAGACGCCGCAAGCGATAATGCCGGATATCGGCCCAGGCGCCGGGGTCAGGTTCCGAGCATTTTCCATCACGACCTCCCGGAGCAAATCCACGGGCGAGGATAGAGGCAAAGCCCAGAAAGCTTAGCGTAAATCGGGTGACGGTTCGAGAGGCGCGTTCACTTCACCGGCTGCGTCTCGGAAAGACTGATTTTGTCGGTCTTGTCACCCTTGGGCCGCTCAGCCGGCAACTGATCGCCGGTGACGATGTAATAGATGGTCTCAGCGATGTTGGTGGCGTGATCACCGATACGCTCGATGTTCTTGGCGCAAAACAGCAGATGCGTACAGGGCGTGATGTTGCGCGGATCTTCCATCATGTAGGTCAGCAATTCGCGAAACAGCGATGTGTACATGGCGTCGATCTGGTCGTCACGATCGCGCACGAAGCCGATTTTCTCCACCGAGCGAGACGCGTAGACGTCGAGCACTTCCTTGAGCTGGGTCAACGCCAGGTTGGACAGGGCCTCGAGGCCGCGGAACAGGCTGGTCGGCTGGCGTCCGTCGGTGACGGCGACCACCCGCTTGGCAACGTTCTTGGCGAGATCGCCAACCCGTTCGAGGTCGGCGGAGATGCGAATGGTCCCGACGATCTCGCGCAAATCCGCCGCCATCGGCTGACGCTTGGCAATGATGATGATGGCCTTGTCGTCGATTTCGCGCTGGCCCTCGTCCAGTACGGTATCGTCGCGGATGACCTTCTGGGCAAGGCCTGGGTCGGCATTGACGAGAGCGGTGACCGCCTGTTCGACCATGCGCTCGGCATGACCTCCCATCGCGGCGATGCGCTTCGACAGATATTTCAACTCCTCGTCATAAGCGCTGACGATGTGCACGGACTGCATGGCAAAATGCCTTCCCACGGGGTGTTTTGATTTTGAGTCGTTTCCTCGAATCCCCGCTGATACGCTAGCCGGATGACAGAAAAAAGAAACAGTCCCTTTGAATTAGGGCGATATCAGTGAGTCGGCAAATGAACCGAGAATGCCGCGCCGTTGCCGACTTCGGACTTGATCGAAAGCCGGGCGTTGTG
This sequence comes from Mesorhizobium sp. M7A.F.Ca.CA.002.05.1.1, assembly GCF_003998335.1. Taxonomy (NCBI): domain Bacteria; kingdom Pseudomonadati; phylum Pseudomonadota; class Alphaproteobacteria; order Hyphomicrobiales; family Phyllobacteriaceae; genus Mesorhizobium; species Mesorhizobium sp. M7A.F.Ca.CA.002.05.1.1. The sequence continues at coordinate 6,585 of NZ_RZQI01000053.1, forward strand.
GCGCGTCAGTATATGCTTGACGATCGACAGGCCGAGGCCGGTACCCTTCTGGGTCCGGCTGGTCTCGACGTCGACGCGGTAGAAGCGCTCGGTAATGCGCGGAATGTGCTCCTCGGGAATGCCAGGGCCAAAGTCCCTGATCGTCACGTCGATGCCCGGCTCTGATCCGGCATCGCTATGGGCTATGGATACAACCACCCGCCCACCCGACTGCCCGTATTTGCAGGCGTTTTCCAGGAGGTTCTCGAAAACCTGGAAAAGCTCATCGCGATCGCCAGGCACATGAAGCGGCCCATCGGCGTAGTGCCGCTCGATGGCGACGGCGTTTTCGCTGGCCAGCGGTCCGAGCGAGTCGATAACGCTGTCGACTGTCTGCCGCAGATCCACCTCGGTTCCCGGCTTCAGATAGGGTTTCATCTCGAGCCGCGACAGCGACAACAAATCGTCGATCAGACGCGCCATGCGACCGGTCTGGCTCTGCATGATCTGCAGAAACTGGTCGCGCGCCGCCGCGTCGTTGCGGGCTGGCCCGCGCAGCGTTTCGATAAAGCCGGCGATTGAGGCGAGCGGCGTGCGCAGTTCATGGCTGGCATTGGCAATGAAATCGGCGCGCATGCGGTCGATCCGGCGTGCTTCGCTCTGGTCCTTGAACACCAGCACATAGAGATCGGTGGCGTGACCGACCGAGGACACACTCACCCGGTAGGCCCGTTCGACCGGCAGTTTCTCCATGTAGTCGACGACATCGGAGGCGATATCACCAGATAGTACTCCATCCAGCAGGGTTTGCATCTCCGGCGCCCGGAATTTCAACGACAGCGACATGCCTGGCGCGATGCCGCCGAAGGCGGCGAAGGCGGCGGCGTTGGCATGGACGATGGTGGCGGTCCGGTCGAAGATGATCAGCGGATCGGCGACGGCGGCGGCCAGATATTCACCCGAGAGCCGCTGCAGGCCGATGGCCTCGATGGCAGCGCCGCTGCCGGTGGATTGGCGCGCGCCGGCGGTCGGCAGTATTGCCGCTGCAAGCAGCAACAGCAGCGCCGCGGGGACGACATAGGCTGAAATCCCGGCCAAGGCATAAACAGCGAGAACCGCAACGACGCCGGCCGCAAGCAGCCAGCGGCTATTCCACAGCCGTGCGGCCATGGTTTGCGTCATGCCTCTCTGCTCTGTGTCCAGGTCAGCCATTCGCTCGTGGACCTGCCCCCATGTCTTCGCACCCGGTCGCACGGTGGCGGAAAACTTCCACTAGACCGCTTGCCGCATGACCCGAAAATCGGGATCGATTTTCGGAAAGGATCATGCGCAAATTAAAAGTGCTACAGCGTCCTTTGCGCATCCAAACGGACGCGCGGCGCTATAGTGGCTCCCCATAGCATGAGTCCGGAAGCTGGAAAGGGTTCGTCTCGATGAAAAAAGCCAAAGAAAGTCCCGCCGCGCCAACTGCGGGGCCGCTGAAGATCAGGATCGGCGGCAAGGAGAGGGAGTTCGACATCGAAAATCCCGTGCTTCCCGACTGGGTCGAGGACAACAAGCTGACCGCTGGCGGCTATCCCTACGACAAGAAGATGAAAAGCGACGAGTATGACGAGATGCTCGAGAAGCTGCAGATCGAGCTGGTCAAGGCGCAGGCCTGGCTGCAGTCGACCGGCAAACGGGTGATGGCGCTGTTCGAAGGTCGCGATGCTGCAGGCAAGGGCGGCACGATCTTCGTGGTGCGCCAGTACCTCAATCCGCGCACGGCACGCAACGTGGCGCTGACCAAGCCGACCCCGACCGAGCTTGGGCAATGGTACTACCAGCGCTATGTCGACCACTTCCCGACTTCAGGCGAATTCGTCACCTTCGACCGTTCCTGGTACAACCGCGCCGGTGTCGAGCCGGTGATGGGTTTCTGCACCCCGCAGCAGCACGAGCAGTTTCTTGAGGAGACGCCGCATTTCGAGCGGATGATCTCCAACGAGGGCATCCACTTCTTCAAATTCTGGCTGAACATCGGCCGGGAAACGCAGCTCGAGCGCTTCCATGACCGTCGCTACAGCCCGCTGAAGAGCTGGAAATTTTCGCCCATCGACGTTGCAGGCATCACCAAGTGGGACGACTACACCAAGGTGCGCGACACCATGTTCGAGCGCACCCACAAGGAATTCGCGCCGTGGATCATCGTACGGGCCAATGACAAGCGGCGCGCGCGGCTGGCGATCATGCGGCGCATCCTGTCGTCTCTGCCCTATGAGGGGCGCGATCTCGAAATCATCGGCAAGGAAGACAAGAAGATCATCGGCGAAGGGCCGTCATTCCTCGGCAAGCAGGATTGACGCTTCCGCGCCGCGCGGCCTTGGCCGCGCGGCGCGTTCCTTGAGGCTTTCGCTCAGGCCGCGAGCCGGGCGATGCGTTGCAATCGCCGCAGCGTGGTGTCGTCCTGCAGCGCCTGCTGGAAAAGCGAAATCTCCTGATCGATGCGGTCGCAGAGGGCCTCGGTGTTCCCTTTCAGCAGGCCGCGCGTCTGCAGCAGGGCTGCGACCGGCTTCTTGACAAGCTGTCTCGCCCGGCCGAGCGCCGCTTCCTCGACGGTGCCGCCCGGCACGATCTCGGCGACGAGGCCGAGCGCCCTGGCGTCCTCGGCGCGAAGCGTGTCGCCGAGGCAGAAGAAGCGGAAGGCACCGGCATAGCCGAGCTTCTGCGGCGCCAGGATGCTGGTCGCCGCGTCCGGCACCAGGCCGAAATCGACGAACGGCACCCTGAACGTGCTCTCATCGGACGCGATCACCATGTCGCAATGGAACAGGATGGTGCAGCCGACACCGACGGCATCGCCGTCAACGCAGGCAAGGATGGGCTTGGGAAACGTCGCCAGCGTGCGGAACAGGTCGGTGACGGCGGCAATCAGTTTCTGGTGCTTGGTGGCGTCGAGGAATTCGGAGAAGTCGCCGCCCAGACAGAAACAGCCTGCCAGGCCGCGCAGCACGACGACGCGAACCTCCTCATTGTCGGCGGCTTCATGGAAGGTCCTTGCCAGGCTTTCATAGGCTCTCCTGTCCAGCACCGGCCGGCCGTCACTCGACGACACGGTGACGACCAGCGTGTGGTTGCGAAGTTCAGGTTGCGGGTGTGTGCTCATGGCTGTCTCCGATCTCATGACGCACGCCTTTGCCCGAGCATGTCGGGATATCCCCTGGCCAGCACGGGAGCAAAATGATTGCGGCGCGACCGCACCACATCGAGTGTGTGTTCGTTGAAGGTCAGCAAGGTGGCGACGACCTGCTGGTTGCCATAGGTGCGCTGATAGCCCAGCGGGGTCGCCAGGAAATGCAGCTGCAAGGCGCGCAGCACCCACATCGGCTCGAACTCGATGATCACCTTGTCGACGCCGCGCTTCAGCCCCCACTCGACGAAACCGGCAATCAGTTCGGTGCCGACGGTCGAAACGCCGCGACGGCCGTCACGAAAACCGGGAGCCACCGCGTAGCGGGTCAATTCCCAGATGTTTGGACCCGATGGCGGCGTTCCTTCGGAAAGATCGGTCAAGACCTCGGTCAGCAGATGTGGGCGCGTCGTCGGCAACATCCTCTGATAACCCGCCACTTCACCGCCTCTGATGACGATCTGATGGACCGCCTCGTCGTGATCGAACTGGTCGAGTTCGAGCCCGTCGGGCCGCCTGAGGTCATCCCACCCCATCTCTTCGACGAATATCTTGTAGCGCAAACGATGGACGGCCTCCCAAAGGTCGGGACGTTCCATCAATTCCTGGGTTGTAAGGGAAAAAAGCATTCCGCCGTCTCCTGCGTTCAGAGGAAGATACGGCCGTGCTTTGATGAGAAAATTGCGTGATCGCGTAGGCAAAAATTCCAGGTCGGCACGGCCGACCTAACTAATGTAGCCGCGCCGTATCGCTTCCGCGACGGCCTGCACCCTGTTGACGGCACCTAGTTTGCTTTTGGCGTTAAGAAGATGTTTCTCCGACGTGTGTTCGGAAATGCCGAGGATTTGCGAAATCTCCCATTCGGACTTGCCGACGGCGGCCCATTGCAGGCATTCGCGCTCGCGCGGCGTCAGCACGATATGATCGATGGTGTTGCTCGCCATGGTGTGGAGTTGCATGGCGCGGCCAACCGCATAGGTCGAGACCAGCGACACCTGGCCAAATTCGGCGGCGGACAATTCCACAGCCTCGCCGCCGAGCGACACCATGACGATCTGGCCGTCAAGCGTGATCAACGGAAAGGCCAATCCATCACGCAGTTTGAAGGCGCCGGCATCGCCCATCACCTCGCCGCTGCTCTTGTCTATGCGGATGCCCTGCGACGCCTCGTGCCACTGGAAGGGCGCCTGCAACTGTTTCATATGGCTGACGACCGGGTCATGATCGACATAGTTGCGCGCGACATAGCGCTCCAGCCATTCGCCCGGCCAATCGCAGAGAAGCACATGCTGCTTTTGCTGGCCGGCCGGCGTGCCTGGCTGCGGTACGGTTCCCGCCATCAGCGCGGTGAGGCCGAAATCCGATGTTATGCCCAGCAGCCTTTCACAGACCGCCGCCGCCGTTGCGGCGTGCTGCAGTTGGTCTATGTATTCCAGCGTGCGATCGAACTGACCCATCGCAACATCAACCCCATGTTGCCTCGTGCATTGCGGCCAATGATGCGTGCCTGATTTACACTTCGCCACCGACCACGGATTGCAAATCGCATACTTATTTTGTGGCTTCCCTCACCGAGGCGGCCGAAGCTGATTTGCAAACCGGCTAAATCATATCCTGAAATCGGCGGGTTGAAATCAAAAACCATTGTGCCTGTACCATTTTCGTACCAAAACCGGTGCGAGCACGACTGTGGCGGAGTTTTATCTTGGCGTTCCGGTGGAGGTCCTTCGCCCTTGCGATGCTGATCGGCTTGCTGTCGTTCGCCGACGGCGCGCGCGCCGCGGCGCCTCAGGTTCCGGTGCTGTGGGATGCCAAGGAGCGGCTGCCCAAGCCAGACCTTTCGACGCTGCCCCGGCTGAGGTTCCTGACCACCACGGACTTCCCGCCCTTCAACTTCCTTGACGGCGCGGGAAAGCTGTCCGGCTTCCATATCGATCTGGCACGCGCCATCTGCGCCGAGCTTGGCATTGTCGAAAAATGCCAGATCCAGGCCCTGCCCTGGGCCGAGCTGGAAGGCGCACTGCGGAAAGGCGAAGGCGAGGCGATCATCGCCGGCATCGCCGCAACACCGGAATCGCGCGCGACCTACGCCTTCTCACGCTCCTATCTGCAGTTTCCAGCGCGCTTCATCATGCCGAAAGGCAAGGCGCTGACCGAGCCCATCTTTGACAAATTGCACGGCAAGCGTGTCGGCGTAATATCAGGCTCGGCGCATGAACGCATGCTGCGCGACTATTTCAACACGGTTCAGGTCGTCCCTTTCGACAGGCCGGAGGACCTCTATGCCGATCTCAAGGCCGGCAAGGTCGACGCCGCCTTCGGCGACGGCATGCGCCTGGCCTTCTGGCTGGGCGGCTCGGACGCGGCGGGCTGCTGCCGCTTTGCCGGCGGGCCCTATCTGGCGCCTGAATATCTGGGCTCGGGCATGGCCATTGCCACCAAAGCGGACAATCCGGCGCTGGCCGCCGCGATCGATTACGCGCTGCAGGAGATTTCGATGAAAGGCACGTTCGCCGAATTTTATCTGCGCTATTTCCCGGTCAGCTTTTTCTGATCCGGTTCCGGTCGGCTTTGCCGGCCTGACCTGAACCTCAACAGCGCCCGGCCAAGAACTCAGGTCAGCGTGCGCAGCCGCGCCTTGGCCGCGCGGCCGATGGCAGCAACCGTCAGCGTGTCGAGATCGAGCTGACGCCGGATCAGCTGCAGCACCCGCACCTCTTCCATGCGCATTTCGAGGTCGACGGCGGCAACCTCGAAGGCGGCGGCATAGGCGGTGTCGCGCAGCCGCTCAGGCAAGACCTCGGCGACTTCAGCCAGCACACCCTCCAGCCCGTCCTTTTCGTGCAGGCGCTTCTGGCAGTCCTGGGCAACGCCGACCAGCCTGTCGCGGTTGAAGTCCTCGAACACCGGCCAGGAGCGGACGACCTCGCCGATCCGCGCCAGTTCGACATCGGTCATGTCGCGGTCCGAGGCCGAGGTGATGACCATCAGATAGATCAGGGCTTCATGAGGTGTCGGCAATTTTTTCTCCTTGAACCGGGCCTCGAAGTTAGGAACGCCCGTTCTGCACCGCAAGGAAAAAGCGCCGCACGCGTTGACGCTCCGGCGCTGCACGCCTAGAGACCGGTTGAAAACCTTGCCGCGGCCCGCCTTCGGGCCGGCAAATGATTTGGAAACTGTGACATGGCGGGATCAAACATCATCGATCTCAACCCCGAACTGTTGGCGGCCGCGACCGAAAGCAAGGCGTGGCCCTTCGAAGAGGCCAAAAAGATCATCGAGCGCTACAAAGGCGCCGACTTCCCGCAAACAATCCTGTTCGAGACCGGCTACGGGCCGTCCGGCCTGCCGCATATCGGCACGTTCGGCGAAGTGGCGCGGACGTCGATGGTGCGCCATGCTTTCCGCGTCCTGACGCAGGATAAGGTCGCGACCAAGCTGCTGTGCTTTTCCGACGATATGGACGGCATGCGCAAGATACCCGACAGCGTGCCGGACCGCGCCGCACTCGAGCCTCATCTGCACAAGCCGCTGTCGTCGGTCCCCAACCCCTTCGGCGGCGACTATGCGAGCTTCGCCGACCACAACAACGCGATGCTTTGCCGCTTCCTCGACACGTTCGGCTTCGACTACGAGTTCGCCAGCGCGACGCAATACTACAAGTCCGGCCGTTTCGATGCGATGCTCAAGCGCGCCGCCGAACGCTATGAGC
>NZ_RZQI01000541.1:0-4142 GCF_003998335.1 Mesorhizobium sp. M7A.F.Ca.CA.002.05.1.1
CTTCCTGGCCTATCTCGTGCCGCCCTCGATACTGTTCATTCCCCTGTCGGTAATGGTGTTCAACCTCGGGCTTTACGATACGCCGTTCGCGCTGATCCTCACCTATCCGACCTTCCTCATTCCATTCTGCACGTGGCTCTTGATGGGCTACTTCCGCTCGATACCCTTCGAACTGGAAGAATGCGCGCTGATCGACGGCGCGAGCCGCTGGCAAATCCTGACCAAGATAGTTCTGCCGCTGTCGGTGCCCGGCCTGATTTCCGCCGGCATCTTCGCTTTCACCCTGTCATGGAACGAATTCATCTACGCCTTGACCTTCATCCAATCGTCCGAAAACAAGACCGTGCCGGTCGGCGTGCTTACCGAGCTCGTACGTTCGGACGTCTATGAATGGGGAGCCCTGATGGCAGGCGCGCTGATCGGCTCCCTGCCGGTGGTGGTGCTCTATTCATTCTTTGTCGAGCACTACGTCTCCTCGATGACGGGGGCGGTCAAGGAGTGAAGCTGAGGCGGAAATCCCACCCTCGGCGGACCATCGAAGCAAGCTCGTGGGTGCCAAGCTGATCGTCAGCTTCCGGCCAAAGGCGACGATGGAAAAATCTGCCCGATGGCGCGAAGCCGGCAGCTTCGATCCGATCCGCGCACTCCGCTCCCTCTCCTTCCCGCAAGCCTGCCACAAGCTTGTTGAGGCATGGTCTGGCTAAGGAAAACCGGTAAAAGGCGGACTTTCTTGGCGATTTCTCCACCCAGCGACATCGTTATGGATGTGGCCCGAGCCGCCGACCCGGCGGATATCGAGACCGCCCGCGCCGCGCTGGCAAAGCGGGCCGGCGGCGCTGCGGGCACGTTTTCACTCGACACCGCCGCTTCGGTCGATGCCGGCTCGATCCTGTCGCGCGCCACCGCCGACAAGGCCGCCGCTGCAACCGACCCGGCCAACAAATTCAAGAAGTTCGAGGCGATGGTGCTGCAGACCTTCATCCAGAACATGCTGCCAAAGGACACCGAGGGCGTCTACGGCAAGGGCCTGGCTGGCGACATGTGGAAATCGCAGCTTGCCGAGCGGGTGGCCGACGTGATGGCCGAACGCGGCGGCATCGGCATCGCCAAGTCGATGCTTGCCGACCACTATCTCGAAGGCAAGCGCGTGGTTCCGGTCGGTCCGGTCTCGGGCGGGTTGGAAAAGACCGAGATCGACCAGCAAAACAGCCTGTCGACCTCGCTGGTCCACCAATTGCAGCGCAAGGCTGCGGGGTCGATGACCGGTGACGAGACGACCATAAAAACAAACATCAAGATCTAAACTGGGAAACGCCATGGCCGACTTTTCAGAATCCACCCCCAATCTGCCAGCACGCACGACCGCGTCGGAAGCGCCGATCCCGTTCGCGCGGCCCGGCAACCTCGCCGCCATCATCGGTCGCATCGAGGAAGTGGTCGAGGAAGAGACGGCCGGTATCCGCAACGCGACCAACTATGATCTCAAGGCGTCGAACGCCCGCAAGAGCCGCTACCTCTACGAGTTGACGCGCGCCATGAAGGGCGGCAGCGAAGCCGAATTCCTCGAACAGCACCGCGAGGGCCTGACCCGGCTGCGCCAGAAGCTGGCGAAGAACGAAGCGGCGATCCTGGCGCATCTCAGCGCGGTCAACGAAGTCGCCAGCCTGCTGCGGCACGCCATCCAGCGCGCCGAGACCGACGGCACCTATTCCGCCGGCGAGTTCGGCTGGATGAAGGCATGATGCCGAACACAAGCGACACTTCGGAGATACTGCCGAAGCAACGGCGCAGTGCCGCGTCGCCTTCGCAAGGGACTGATCAAGGGACTGACAAGAGCCGATGATCAAGGTCATCGCCATCGCCGTCTGGATCTGCGCCGCAACCCTCGGCGCCGTGTTCTATTCGTTTCAGGCGGCCGGCGAGCGCGGTGTCGGCGAAACGCCGAAGCCGATGCTGGGCGGTCTCGACTACGTCAAGACCGACATCATTTCGGTGCCGCTGATCCGCGATTCTGAGATCGGCGGCTATTTCCTGACCAAGCTCGTCTACACCGTCGAACCCGAGCAGATAAAGAAGCTGTCCATTCCGGCCGAAGCGCTGATCACCGACCAGGTCTATTCCTACCTCTATTCCAATCCGCAGATCGACTTCACCAACAAGGCGACGATCGATCTCGATGCCTTCCGCGCCGCAATCCGCGATACCGTCAACGCGCGTGTCGGCGCGCCCTTGGTGCATGAGGTTCTGATCGACCAGGTCAATTTCCTGTCGAAGGACGAAATCCGCGACAACTGGCTGCGCCGCAAGAAAAGCGAGACGGCGAGCGAAATGACCAAGGCGTTCAAGGAACACTGAGTTGCCCCGGCTCGGAGTCCCGGCCTCATCGGGGCTCACCTGCCGCGACGGCAGGAACCAACCGCCCGAATTCGCGTTGACGTAAACGTCAACCCAAAGCTATATGCGGCAGCGACCGTGATCGCGAAACTGCGGCATGGGCTTCGGCTGGATCGAAGCGCCGTTGCGAGACAGATGCAACCAGACAAGGAGAACAGCGTGAGCGTTCAGGAGATTGCCGAGAAGATCAAGTCGCGCGTGGCCAGCAGCGGGTTCGATCGTTCCGTGAAATTCGACACCGGCAGCGACGGCGTCATCGTCATCGACGGCGCAACCGTCTCGAACACCGATGCACCCACCGACTGCACCATCAAGCTCTCGCTCGACGATCTGGATTCGCTGATCGCTGGCGACCTGAACCCGACAATGGCGTTCATGACCGGCAAGATAAAGGTCGAAGGCGACATGACCGTCGCCATGGCGCTCAGCCAGCTGATCGGCTGAAGGCATCCAGCCGCCCAAGCGGCACCCACCAAGCGCAAAAACGCCGCCTTTTCGGGCGGCGTTTTTGCATGAAATGCTGCCGGCTTCGTGTCAGGCCGCCGATATCAGTTCCTGCGCCTTCAGCTTGCGGCCGGCCGCCTTCAGCGTGCCGTGCACGCCGTCAAGCGCGCCTTCCACCAGTTCCAGCGCCAGCAGGCGGTGCCGCTCATAGGGTCCCGGCATGGCAAGTGAACCGGTCTTCTCGGCCGAGAAGCCGAAGCGCGCGTAATAGGGCGCATCGCCGACCAAAAGGATAGCGGCATGGCCGAGACGCGCCGCTTCGGCGATGGCATGGCGCATCAGCGCCGAGCCGATGCCGGCATTCTTGAGCGACGGGTCGACGGCAAGTGGGCCAAGCAGCAGCACGGCCGCACCGCCCTCGCCCAGCCTGACATCCCACAGCCGCACGGTGCCGGCCACGCCGCCCGAAGCATCGCGGGCGACGAAGGCCAGGCCTTCCGAGGGCCGCCGGCCACGCCGCAGCTTCTCCGACGACTTTTTCCTGCGCTTCGGCCCCATGGCCCGATCGAGCAACGCCTCGCGCGCCGCAACATCGGCGGCGGTTTCGGCGACCATCACAGAGGCCGGTGCGTGGCCCCCAATTTCAACTGGCATTTCCATTTCAACTGACATTTCCATTTCCGCAATCCCTGGCGAGCGGAGATCTGTTCCACAGGCGAGCCCGGGTGGACGACACGCGCCCACCGGGGATGATCTGATCGGCTCTCTCAGCGCATTTTCAGGCGAAGTTGTGTCCGGTTCGCCGTCCGAAAATGCGCTGAGGAAGCGCCGTCAGATCACATAGGATCGGAGAGGCTCGAAGCCGTTGAAGGCGACCGCCGAGTAGGTGGTCGTGTAGGCGCCGGTGCCTTCGATCAGCACCTCGTCGCCGATGGTCAGCGACAAAGGCAGCGGATAGGGCGTCTTCTCGTACATCACGTCGGCCGAATCGCAGGTCGGGCCGGCGAGCACGCAAGGTGCGGTCTCCGTGCCGTCATGCGGCGTGACGATCGGGTAGCGGATCGCCTCGTCCATCGTCTCGGCAAGACCGCCGAACTTGCCGATGTCGAGGAACACCCAGCGCACATTGTCATTGGCCGCTTTCTTCGAGATCAGCACGACTTCCGACTTGATGACGCCGGCATTGCCGACCATGCCACGGCCCGGCTCGATGATGGTCTCGGGAAGCGCATTGCCGAAATGCTTGCGCAGCGCCGAGAAGATCGCCTGGCCATAGGCCTGGGCGGCTGGCACGTCACGCAGAT
>NZ_RZQI01000542.1:0-4137 GCF_003998335.1 Mesorhizobium sp. M7A.F.Ca.CA.002.05.1.1
GGTCACGGCTGGTGCCACCACGACCGGCCAGGTCAAGCTTCAGACGACGGGCGACCTGACGATGGCGGTCGGCGCCAAGGTCAGCGGAATCGATCCGGTGCTGTCAGCCATGGGCAGGTTCGTCAACAACCGCGGCAGCGACGCTGTCACCGCAACCAGTGGCCGCTGGCTGATCTATGCGGCAAACCCAACCGGAAACACATTCGGCAATCTCGACAGCGGCAACACGGCGGTCTGGAACACGACGGCCGGCGCCACGGTGAGCGCGACCGGCAACCGCTACGTCTTTAACTATCAGCCGACGCTGACCTTGAAGTCCGAAAATGCGGCCAAGACTTATGGCGATACCGCCATGCCGGCACTGACCTATACGGTGTCGGGCTATCAGGCGGGCGTCACCAATGCCTATCTCGGCGACGCTGCCGCCAATACATTTGGCGGCGCGCCGTCGCTCTCCACCGCCACGCTGTCAGGCAACGAACAAGTCGGCAGCGGGCCCTATGCGATCAGCATCAGCACCGGCAACGTCGCTGCCTCGAACGGCTACGCCCTTGCCTTCAACAGCGCCGGCCTGCTCTCCATCGCCAAGCGTGCGGTGACGGTGATAGCGACATCAGGGCAGGGCAAGACCTATGGCGATGTCGATCCGTCATCCTACGCCTACAGCGTTTCGAGCCTGGGCACCGGCGTGGCGTTGGTCGGCACACTCGGCCGTGATGTCGGCGAGAATGCCGACATGTACGCCATCGGCCAGGGCACGCTGACCAACGGCAACAATTCAAACTATGACATCACCTATGTCGGAGCCGATTTCACCATCGGCAAAAGGGCGGTGACAGTCACCGCCAGCGCCGCCCAGGGCAAGACGTATGGCGATGGCGATCCATCGTCCTATGGCTATACCGTTTCAAATCTCGGCAGCGGCGCATCGCTGCTTGGCGCACTCGATCGCGTGACCGGCGAGAATGCCGGCACCTATGCCATCGGCCAAGGCAATCTCGGCGTGTCGAACGCCAATTACGCCATCACTTATGTCGGCGCCAACTTCACCATCGACAAACGGGCGGTGACCGTTACTGCCAATGCGGGCCTGGGCAAGACCTACGGCAATGCCGATCCATTGTCCTATGGCTACGCCGTTACCGATCTCGGCACCGGCGTCGCCCTTGTCGGCGCTCTCGGTCGGTCAGCCGGCGAGGGCGTCGGAACCTATGCGATCGGCCGCGGCAGCCTCACCGATGCCGCCAATGCGAATTACGACATCAGCTATGTTGGCGCCGGGTTCAGCATCGGCAAACGCGCCGTCACGGTCACGGCGGATAGCGGCTTGAGCAAGACCTATGGTGACAGCGATCCGCTGTCCTACGGCTACACTGTCTCGGATCTGGGCACTGGAACGGCACTTGTCGGCGCACTGGATCGTGCTGCCGGTGAGAATGCCGGCAGCCATGCGATTGGCCGCGGCACGCTCACTGATGCCGCCAACGGCAATTACGACATCAACTATGTCGGCGCGAACTTCAGCATCGGCAAGCGGGCGATCACCGTCACGGCCAATGCCGGTCAAGGCAAGATCTACGGCGACAGCAATCCCTCGTCATTCGGCTACAGCGTTTCGGATCTTGGTAGCGGAGCGCTGCTGGTCGGTGCTCTCGACCGCGCGGCCGGCGAGACTGTCGGCAATTATGCGATCGGCCAGGGCACGCTGACCAACGCTGAGAATAGCAATTATGCCATCAGCTATGTCGGTGCCGGTTTCAGTATTGGCAAGCGTGCAGTAACGGTGACGGCGAATGCCGGCCAGGGCAAATCCTATGGCGATGCCGACCCGTCATCCCTAGGCTATACCGTCTCCGATCTCGGTAGTGGCGCGGCGTTGACCGGTGCTCTCGATCGCGCCGCTGGTGAGACTGTCGGCGGCTATGCAATGGGGCAAGGCGGCATCACCAACGCCGCGAACTCAAACTATGACATCAGCTATGTCGGCGCGGACTTCAGCATCGGCAAGCGGGCCATCACCGTGGTTGCGGATGCGCAGAGCCGGCCACAAGGGACGGCCAATCCGCCACTCACCTACACGGTCGGCGGCTTGGGGCTGGTCAACGGCGACATGTTCGCGGGCGGCCTTTCGACCGAAGCCACCACTGCAAGCATGCCCGGCATTTACGCCATCGAGCAAGGCAGCCTGACCATCTCGGCCAATTACGAGTTGACCTATGTCGGCGCGGACCTGGTGGTGCAGCCTGCCAACGCGGTGCCGCCAACCGAAGCCGCCAGCGTCGTCGTCCACAATGCCGACATGCATGGCGGCGGTCAGCCGCCCCCTATCTTCTTTGCCGGCCAGCCCTCCGATGGCGGGACGCAGACGCTGGTCGAGGATCCGCGCCTGAACGGTCCCGCCCTCTGCCAGGGCATCGGAGACATCGCGTCCGTCTGCACTGTCGCGTCGGTTCAGTAGGCGTTTGCCCCCCATCTCGTATCGGAAAAGCCGGAGCCCCGACAATCGCCGGAGGCGCCGTGCGATCATTGTCAGTCTGCGTCAGCCGTTTGGATAGTAGCCGCCATCGGCGCCGTCGCCGATGTAGAAGCCGCCGCCTGAATCGTCTTGCAGTCGCTGATCCAAGTTCTCAATCTGGCTGAGCAAACCTTGGTATGCGCCGCCGTCAGTGGCCGAGCGATGGATGCTGTCGGCCCTCATCATCAGATCGTGCTCCTGCTCAGGGGTGATCGCCTTGGCCTCCCTTGCCTCGACGATCCCTTGCTTGACGCCCTGCAACTGGTCCAGGACGGCTCTAGCCTCGACAGACATGCGCTGCGGTTCGACCCTGTGGCGGTGTACCGCGTAAGCACTCGATAGCGGCACGGCCGCCAGTAGCGATGCGATTGCTATGATCCTTGGTGTGACATTGCGCATGGTCGCGCCTCCCTTCAACGGGAAAGCGGTGTGGATATCGCTTTCCGGACACGGGCAATCTCCTCCGTCGCGTCGCGGTGATCCTGTCATCGCCGGCGGTTCGTGGCCCGCAATATCCATATAGAGGCGTTCCAATCCCTGGGCTGGCAAGGAACGGAAAGTTGACAGATTGTGATCGCGGAGAGACCCGGCATGTCGTGCTGCCACAGCCCGGCAGCGGGCGTGCTGGCTACATGCGCATCAGCAGGCCGCCATCGACGGCAAGTTCGATGCCGGTGATGTAGCTCGCCGCGTCGGAGAGCAGGAACAGGGCCGCGTTGGCCATGTCCTGCGGCGTGCCGATGCGGCCGAGCGGCGCGTAACTCGCCACGGCCGAACGCTTCTCCTCGGTGTCCCAGCGCGCCTGCAGCGGGGTCAGCGCCATGCCGGGACAGATGGCGTTGGAGCGGATGCGTTCGCCGGCCAACTGCATGGCCAGCGATTTGGACAGCGCGCAGACGCCGGCCTTGGATGCCTGGTAGGCGTCCTGCGGGTTGGCGTCGCCGCGATACCACTGGATGGTCGAGAAATGCACCATGGCGCCGCCGCGTCCGCCCGCGCGCATGTGGGGTACGACCGAGCGCGCCGTGTGTACGAAGGATTTCAAATTGATGTTGAACACCTCGTCCCAGACGTCGAGATCCATCTCGAGGGCCGATTTGTCGCGGCCGAACCACAGCACGCCGGCGACATTGGCGAGATAGTCGATGCCACCGCGCTCGCGGCCCGCCGTGCCGATCGTCTGTTCGACAAAGGCGGCGTCGGTGAGATCGCCCTGCGCGAAGGCGAGCCTGTCGTCATAGGCGGCGAGGGACGCAGGACGCTGCTTGACGTCGATGGCAGTGACAGAGGCACCGGCATCGAGCAGCGCCAGCGTGATCGCCTCGCCCATGCCGCCGCCTGCGCCGGCCACGACCGCATGCCTGCCGGTGAAATCGTAAGCGATCATCTGAACCCCTCGTCTGTTCCTGCCAAAATGCAGATCGAAGGGACAATAGGGGCGGACCAAAATTCCATCAAGCGGTATTAGAAAAAATTTGCCAAAATGGAAAATAGCGATATCGTACCCCAAATGACCTCTCAGCTCGGATGGATTTCAACAGCATGAACCTGCATTCCGGCGCGCGGACCTTTTCCGTGATTTCTCCCGTCGACGGCTCGACCTATACGACGCGCTCTTATGC
>NZ_RZQI01000543.1:0-4134 GCF_003998335.1 Mesorhizobium sp. M7A.F.Ca.CA.002.05.1.1
CGCCAGCCCTGCGCGTCGACGCATTCGCCAGTCGCCGGCAGATGATGCATGTGCGACAGCACATAACCGGCGACGGTTTCGTAATCGCGGTTTTCCGGCAGGTCGATGCCGAGAATGTCGGCCATCTCGTCGGCCTGCATGTAGCCGGCGAGCAGCCACGAGCCG
This sequence comes from Mesorhizobium sp. M7A.F.Ca.CA.002.05.1.1, assembly GCF_003998335.1. Lineage (NCBI taxonomy): Bacteria > Pseudomonadati > Pseudomonadota > Alphaproteobacteria > Hyphomicrobiales > Phyllobacteriaceae > Mesorhizobium > Mesorhizobium sp. M7A.F.Ca.CA.002.05.1.1. The sequence goes on from NZ_RZQI01000543.1 coordinate 166, forward strand.
TCCTCGCGCTTGACCGCGTTTTCCTCATCGCCGGCGTCGGTGTCGGCGCGGAACACGCCGGTGATGGCTTCCAGAATGTCGGCCGGGGTGACGATGCCTTCGAAATGGCCGTATTCGTCATGCACCAGCGCCATCGGCACGTCGGATTCCTTCAGCTTCTGCAGCACATCCAGCGCGTCGGCCTGGTCGTAGACGATGGGGGCTGCGCGCACATGCCTGCGCGGGTCGAGCACGCGGCCGGCAAGCAGTGCGGCCAGCACGTCACGCGTCTGGACGACGCCGACCATGACGTCGACGCCGCCGTCGCCTGCCGGCAGGCGCGAATGCTGGGTTTCCATGAGCAGCTTGCGGATGGCCGCCTCGTCGGATTGCAGATTGATCCAGTCGACTTCGGTGCGCGGCGTCATCACCGCGCGCACGGCGCGGTCGCCAAGCCGCATGACGCCTGCGATCATGCGCCGCTCGTCGGATTCGATGGTGCCGTGATGCTCGGCCTCGGCGACCAGCATCTTGATCTCCTCATCGGTGACCTTCTCCTCGCTTTCGCCGCGCTGGCCGAGCAGCCACAGGATGGTGCGGCCGGAGAAATCGAGCAGGAAGACCAGCGGCGCCGAAACGGTGGCGAGGATGGTCATTGCCGGAGCGACCCTGGCGGCGACCCGCTCTGGGTCGCGCAAGGCGATCTGCTTGGGCACCAGTTCGCCGACGATCAGCGAGAAATAGGTGATGATGGCGACGACGATGCCGACGCCGAGCGGATCGGCGACGGTCTCGCGGATGCCGGTCGAGGCCAGGAACTGCGCCAGCCGTTCGCCGAGCGTGGCGCCGGAAAAGGCGCCGGAGAGGACGCCGACCAGGGTGATGCCGATCTGCACCGAGGACAGGAACTTGCCGGGATTGGAACCCAACTCGAGCGCGCGGCCGGCGCCATTGATGCCTCGGTCGATCATCGCTTTCAGGCGGGCCGGTCGCGACGAGACGATGGCAAGTTCGGACATCGACAGAAGGCCGTTCACACAGATGAGGACGACCACGATAGCGATTTCTACGTATAACATGAGCGGTCAATAGCATTGCGGCGCGGTCTTCGAAAATAGTCCGACGTGATTTTTGAGAAATGACCGGCATTTCGGTCACGCGGCATCCCAGGGCGGCGCCGAAAAATGTTCGACGAGGGCGTCGACGACAACCCGTACCTTTGGCGTGAGCGCGCGCGTTACCGGCCAGACGGCATGCACGACGATGTTCTCGACCAGGCAGTCCGACAGCACCATTTCGAGATCGCAGCTTTTGAGGCTGTCGGCGGCCAGCCATGTCGGCAGGAAGGCGATGCCGCAGCCGGCGAGCGCTGCATCCAGCATCGGTTCGCCATGGCCGAGAACGAGTCGCGCCTTGGGCATGAAGGTTGCGAGATGGCCGTCGGAATGCCTGATCACCCAGGGCCGGACGATGCCCTCGCGACCGTAGCCAATGACGCTGTGATCGGCGAGATCCTCGACCGATTGCGGCCGGCCATGCCTGTCGAGATAGTCGGGAGCCGCGCATATGGCCGAGCGCTGGGCGTAGAGGCGCCTGGCCGCAAGCGACAGGCTGTCGTCGAGTTCGCCCATGCGGATCGCCAGGTCGATGCCCTCCTCGATCAGGTCGACGCGGCGGTCATTGAAGGAGACTTCCACCGTCAGGTCCGGAAATTTCTTCGAAATCTCGAACAGCACGGGGGCGACGCAGCGTCGGCCGAAGGCCAGCGGCACGTCGATCCGAAGCCGGCCAGACGGGACCTGACGGCGCGAGGCAAGCAGCGACTGTGCGGCTTCGATCTCGGCAAGGGCCCGGACGCAGGCTTCATAATAGCTGACGCCTTCGCTGGTCGGGCTGAGGCTGCGGGTGGTGCGGTTCAGCAAGCGGACGCCGAGTCTCTGCTCCAGCTGCGCGATCGATTTGCCGATCGCCGACTTCGTCACATGCAGCCGCTCGCCGGCGCTGGTGAAGCTGCCGGCCTCCACCGCCTGAACAAACGCGACGATGCCTTGCAGGTCGGCCGTTTCCATGGCGATTTCCTATTGTCGACTTTTAATCCGCAATCAGTGTCAAATTATACCGCACGGAAGCACTATTTTCTATAGTCGAAAGGCATAAATGTCTCGCCTGGCATCAACGCACGGAGCGCGACACGACATGAGCACCCCAATCAACAGATCCTGGCAGATGAGCGGTTTTGGCCTGTCGAGGCTAAGCCAGGTGGAAGGCAAGGTGCCCGAGCCAGGGCCGCACGATTTGCTGGTGCGGACCAAGGCCGTGTCGCTCAACTACAAGGACAAGATGATCGTAGACGGCGTGCTGATCCCAGACCTTGCCTTTCCCTTCGTGCCGACATCCGACGCGGTGGGTGAAGTGGTGGCCGTCGGCAGTGCGGTCAGCCGCTTTCAGGTCGGCCAGCGCGTGCTCGGCCAGGTGATCGCCGATTGGCCGGATGGCGACGCACCGCCGGTGCTGCATAAGCACACGCTGGGGTCGTCGCTGTCGGGCATGCTTTCCGACCATGTCATTCTCGGCGAGGACGCCGCGGTGCTGGCGCCGCCATCGCTCGGCGATTTCGAGGCCGCGACATTGCCGATCGCGGCGCTGACGGCCTGGTTCGCCATGGCCGAAGCGACCAGACCGGTGCCGGGCCAGACCATTCTGATCCAGGGCACCGGCGGCGTGTCGCTGTTTGCGCTGCAGTTCGCCACCGCGTTCGGCCTGCGCGCCATCGTCACCTCAAGCAGCGATGAAAAGCTTGAGCGGGCGAGAAAGCTCGGCGCCTGGCAAGGGATCAACTACCGCACGCAACCGGCCTGGGATGAGGCCGTGCGTGAGCTGACGAATGGGCTGGGCGTCAACCACGTGCTGGAAATGGTCGGCGGCGACAATGCACGGCGATCGCTGAATGCGCTCGCCGCCGACGGTCGGCTGTCGATCATCGGCCTGTTGGGCGCGATGGAGCTCAGCTTCCCTATCATGCCCTTCATGCGCAACCGCATCACCGTGCAGGGCCTGTCGGTTGGCCATCGCCGCGCCTTCGAACGTATGAATCAGGCGATCGAGGCGCTGGCGATCAAGCCGGTCATCGACAAGCTCTTTGGCTTCGACGAGGTGCCGCAAGCCTTGCAGCATCTGGAGAAAGGGCCGTTCGGCAAGATCGTGATCACCACGAACTGACTTTTGCGATGGTCAGGGCAACTGCTTCAACACGCCGACAATTGCCTCGCCATCCGTGAAATAGGGATCGCCGCCGCCATTGCGTCCCGTACTGGTGGCGCCGACGCCCGATATATCGCTGGTCGAGATCAGCGTGCCGGCGGTGGCCAGGTCGCGCATCAGGAAATCGCGCTCGGCGTCGATGTCGGGGCCGATATGGTGGGTGACGGCGCCGGTGTCGTGGCTGAGGCCGACGCCGCGATCGAAGCTGGCCGAGCCCAGCCACAGCGGCCGGCCATCGTCGCCGCTTGCATCGGTCTGCCAGAAGCGGACATGATGCCGGCGGTCGGCGCTGAGGCCCTCCGGCTTTTCGAAGGCGAGATCCTGGGCGCGGCCATCGAACAGCAGCCTGCTGACCGGCGCATCGGGGTAGGGGTGGTCGAACAGCACGCTTTCACCGATCTCGATCGCGGTCTTCAGGGTCACGGCGTCGGCGGTGTCCCAGCCGGCGACGGCGAAGGCGTGCACTACTGCCTTTCGCGTACCGACAAGACCGACATTGATGGGATCGCCCGGAATGCCTTGTGGCGTGTGCGTCACCATCTCGAAGCTGTGCTTGCGAAAGCCGCGATCGTGAAACGTCCAGAATTCCGGTGCGGCGAAATAGGCGAGCGCCAGATAGGCGGCCAGCAAGGTCGCCACCCAGATTGCAACGCGTCGCCGAAAACTTCGCTGGCTCATGAACGCCGCCCGATCCGTGCGGTATCTGTTGCCTGACGGACCCTGGAAATC
>NZ_RZQI01000544.1:0-4134 GCF_003998335.1 Mesorhizobium sp. M7A.F.Ca.CA.002.05.1.1
TCGCTGACTATCTTCTCGGGTGGCACGGCCGCCAGCGATAGCCAGATCGCGCAGCAGATGAACGTCGTCGATGCCGCGCTCAAGGCCATGACCAACGCCGCCACCACGCTCGGCGCCGCCAAGAGCAGTATCGACCTGCAGAAGACCTTCACCTCGAACCTGATGGACTCCATCGATCGCGGTGTCGGCCAGCTCGTCGATGCCGACATGAACAAGGAATCGACCCGCCTCCAGGCCCTGCAGGTCCAGCAGCAGCTCGGCATCCAGGCGCTGTCGATCGCCAACGGTTCGTCGCAGTCGATCCTGTCGCTCTTCCGCGGCTAATCGCATCCGCCAACTTGCACTAAAATCGGGCCGCGCCAAAAGCGCGGCCCGATTTCGTTTGCTCGGACCGCGCGCAACGCTCTGTCGTTAACTCTCGAAAGGCCGCGTTTAACAGGCTGTTAACCATGTCCCGCTAATTATGGTTAACCAATAGCTTACAACGGTTGGCGAATCGGCCCTACTGGCACGATACCACGGTTGAAGCAGGCTATCCGGCATGTCTGAGCATGCCGGCCTTTGAGAAGGAGCGACTTTCTTGGCGAGTATCATGACCAACGCCGCGGCGTTAACCGCGCTTCAAAGCCTCAGCGCCACCAACAAGTCACTCGAGCAGACACAGGCCCGCATATCGACGGGCTACCGTGTCTCGCAAGCTTCGGACAACGCGGCCTACTGGTCGATCGCCACCACGATGCGCTCCGACAACCAGGCCCTGTCGACGGTGCAGGATGCACTCGGCCTCGGCGCCTCGAAAGTCGACACCGCCTACACCGGCATGAACAATGTGCTGACAACGATCGGCCAGATCAAGACCAAGCTGCTTTCGACCGTCGGCCAGACGGACGCAGCCAAGGCAAAGACGCAGACCGAGATCAAAGCGCTTCAGGCGCAGATGAAGTCGTTCGCCGATGCGGCCACCTTTTCAGGCTCGAACTTCCTAGCGGTGACCTCAAAGCAGGTTGCGGCCGCCAATGACGGCGTCCAGCCCGACTCCCAGATCGTGTCCTCATTCAATCGTTCCTCATCCGGCGCCATCTCGATCGGGACGATCGATATCGATGTCGAGAGCACCAAGCTTTTCGACTACGGCCTCGCCGCCGAGGTCAAGAATTACGGAACCCTCGATCGCCAGACGTCCATCTATTCCACGGGCGCCGCCCAGACCCTGTACGACAACGCCTATGCGGGCGTGATCGCGGGCGGAGGAACGGACATCGCCGCGAACACCGCCGGCCAGACGGCGGCGGGAGCGGTCGCCAAGGTCGACAATATCTCCGCCTACAACCTCGATATCACGGCACCAGGCATTACCGACGACATCATCACGCAGATGGTGAACAGGATCGATAACGTCATGGCCCAGCTGACCGACTCCGCCACCATCCTCGGTTCCGCCAAGAGCAGCATTGACCTGCAGAAGACCTTCACCCAGAGTTTGATGGACTCCATCGACCGCGGCGTCGGCCAGCTTGTCGATGCCGACATGAACAAGGAATCGACCCGGCTCCAGGCACTGCAGGTTCAGCAGCAGCTCGGCGTTCAAGCGCTGTCGATCGCCAACAGCGCCTCGCAGTCGATCCTGTCTCTGTTCAAGAGCTGATCACGGGCGCCACCGGCGCCGTCCTTTCCATCAGATAATCGGGCCGCGCCGCCAGCGCGGCCCGATTTCATTTTCGCACAAGCTTCGAAGACTAGAGTTCCGGCGGACAATCATGCTGGGAGTCGTTGAACCGTGCCGGAACAGATCCAGAGCATCATCTCGAATCTCCGCGGGTTTGGCGTGAAGCGCCTCGCCATGCTGGCGGGCATCGCCGTTCTGGTGATGGGCGTCATCGGCATCGCCTCGGTCTATCTCAACCGCCCCGCCTATGACACGCTCTATGTGGGACTAGACCGCGCCGACGTGAACCAGATCGGCCTGGTGCTGGGCGAAGCCGGCATCGGCTTCGATGTCGGCGCCGATGGAACCTCGGTTCTGGTGCCGGCCGGCACCACCGCTCAGGCCCGCATGCTGCTTGCCGAAAAGGGCCTGCCGACCAGCGCCAATGCCGGCTACGAATTGTTCGACAATGTCGGCTCGCTCGGCCTCACCTCCTTCATGCAGCAGATCACCCGCGTGCGGGCGCTGGAAGGCGAGATCGCCCGCACCATCCAGTCCATATCGGGCATCAAGGCTGCGCGGGTCCACATCGTCATGTCCGAACGGGCCAATTTCCGCCGCGACGAGCAGCAGCCCTCGGCCTCCGTGGTCATCCGCTACGCCGGCATCGACGCCGAGAAGAGCGCCATGTCGATCCGCCATCTCGTCGCCGCCGCCGTTCCCGGCCTGTCGGCAGACAAGGTGACTGTTCTCGATTCCAGCGGCAATCTGCTGGCCGCGGGCGACGATCCTTCCAACACCAGCGCCGCCCGCACGCTCGGCGTCGAGCAGACCGTCGAGGCGCAGATCGGAGACAACATCCGCCGTGCGCTGACGGCCTATCTCGGCCCCGACAATTTCCGCGCAAGCGTCAAGGCCGAGGTCAACACCGACACCCGCCAGACGGAAGAGACCATCTTCGATCCGAATTCCCGCGTCGAACGCTCGGTGCAGTCGGTGCGGGCCAACGAGAACAACAACCAGAAGCAGGCTTCCACTCCGGCCAGCGTCGAGCAGAACCTGCCCGAGACCCAGGCAACCGCCACCGATGGTCCGCAATCCTCCTCGCAGAACGACCGCAGGGAAGAGATCACCAACTACGAGATCAATTCCAAGAAGATCGCCACGGTCTCAAACGGCTACACCGTCACCAAGATGTCGATTGCCGTGGTCGTCAATCAGCAACGGCTGACGGCCATCCTCGGCAAGGACGCCACGCCGGAGCAGATCGCCAAGCGCGTCGCCGAGATCCAGAAGATGGTCACGTCCGCTACCGGCCTTGACGAAAAGCGCGGCGACATCATCGACGTCTCGGCGGTCGAGTTCATCGACGGCCTGGATGGCGAGGCGATCCCGCAGGCGGGAATGCTCGATTCGATCGGCCAGCATGCCGGCACGATGATCAATGCCGGTGCCTTCATCGTCGTGGTGTTCCTGGTCGCCTTCTTCGGCCTGAGGCCGATGGCCGCGGCGCTGACGGCAAAGGCTACTCCGGCCCTGGCAGGTCCCAGCTTCGACGACGTCCAGCGCTCGCTGCCGACGCCGGAGGCAATGGCGGCTACCGACAGTGCCGCGATTGGGACCTTGCCAGGCACACGCCCAGGCCCCACGCCGCTCGACGATCTTCGCCAGAAGATCCGGCCGGCGCCGCAGGACAGGCTTGCCAGGATGGTCGACCTCAACGAGGAGCGCACCGCGCAGATCCTGCGCAAATGGGCCGCCCAGGAAGTGGCGGTGTAAACCATGCCCTCCGTAGCCCTCTTCGACCTTCTGCCTGATTTCGGGACGCGCGCGCAACGTGCCGGCCAGTCGCGGGCAGCAATCGATCCCGAACACAAGCCCGAGACGCCGGCGCCGCAGGCCGATATCGGCACGCTGATCGCCGAGGCGGTTGCCCAGGCGGAGGCAGCGCTGGAGGTCCGCCTGTCGGCTGCGCATGACGCCGCGCTCGAAGCCGAACGCCAGGCCAATGCCGAGGAAGCAAGGATATTTCTCGAAAGCCTCGGCGACGATGTCGGCAAGGCGGTCTCGTTGCGCATCGATGCCATGGAGGCGCGCGTCACCGGACTTGTCGCCGCCACGGTCGCCCGCATCATCGGCGGCATCGTCAGCGACGATCTGCAGAAACGTTCGATCGAGGCATTGGCCGGCGCCATCCGCGAAGCGGTCGGCGATGCCGAAGCGGTGCGCATCGTCGTGCGCGGCCCGCTCTCGATGTTCGAAACACTGAAGGCGTCGCTCGGACCCCGCGCCGCCAATCTCGATTTTGTCGAGGCGCCAGGCTTCGACCTGACCGTCGCCATCGACGAGGCGGTGTTCGAGACGCGCATGGCCGAATGGTCGACGGTCCTCTCGGAGGTCCTGGCATGAGCGTCGCAGACGCCGACCACGGCCGCCACGAGATCATCATCGTGCGGCGCAGCCATGACGACCATGACGAGGCCCACCAT
>NZ_RZQI01000545.1:0-4132 GCF_003998335.1 Mesorhizobium sp. M7A.F.Ca.CA.002.05.1.1
CTCAGCATCTGGCGCACCGCCGACATCGAGCCGCTCAGCTCGTTGATGGCGTCGTCGATCAGCGCCCTTTGCTTCTGCAGGCGGGCAAGCTGCTTTTCCGACTTGTCCAGCGCGAGCTTGAGCTGCTTGGTGTTTGAACCGGTCGGATCGTAGAGATCCATCATCTGCTTGACGTCACGCAGCGAGAACCCGACCTTGCGGCCAAGCAGGATCAGCTTGAGGCGGGCCTTGTCGCGGCGCGTGTAGAGACGGGTCGACCCGTCACGCTGCGGGTTGAGCAGGCCTTTGTCTTCGTAGAAACGCAGCGTGCGCAGCGTCACTCCATATTTTTTCGCCATCTCGCCGATGCGGACGAGGTCCTCGCCGGTTTCGGCAGATATATTGGTATTGGCCGCGGTCTCGCCGGCCGAGATAAGCTTCATGGTCACTGGCTTTCCCCGTCTGGTGGCGTCGCGGTCTCGGACCATGCGTCGCCTGACTGGAAGCGGGGGCCTGCTTCCAGTCGTGGTTTCAACAAACAAATCGCAAACATGCGCTCAATGCGCCTTTTACGTTTACGTCAATTCTATACCGATTGCCGCATGATGACGCAAGGGCGTTCTGCGCGCCGCCCTTTATGCCGCACCGTCAGGCCGGCAGCCGGCATCCTTTCAATTTCTTAAGTTTGGTTAACGCGTTGTTTACCACGTTGGGGGAAATGTGGGCGCGTCGGCTACCCGTGTTTATCCTGTATCGAATTTTTCACGGTTTTTCGGAGCGCGGGCGAGAGCCCGGGAAGCTCGTCTTCCGCCGCGGCATCGCCGCCGGTCGCCTTCGTTCCGATAGGGACCTGGGGGAACTGGCCGCGAGCCAGCCATTCTGAAAGACGGACGCACCGATGAACAGCAAGCGGTCCTATCTCGACACACTCAATGCCGGCAGGCAGCGCAGGCCGCAGACCACGCTCGAGCAGTTGAACCAGTCGCTGGAGACACTGGAGCAGCGGCTGGAGCGGACGCGCGAGGATCCGGTGGCACGTCCCGAACTCCGCCAACCCGATCCACGCCAATATGGTGCCGATGCGCGCTATCCCGCGGCCCGGCCCGCTGGCCAGCAGCGCTGGTACGAGGACCCGCAGCCCGCGTCGCGACCGAAGAGCCCGATTCAGGGAGCCGCCGCTTTCGAGCAGAACTATCAGGCCATTGCCCGCGACATTGATCGCGTGCGCGGCCAGGAGGACGGCGTTGCCATGGTCGGCAAGATCGCCGGCGAATTGCGCGGCATGCGCGAGGAATTGCGCCACCAGATGACCGCAGGCCTGCAGCGGGAATTCGAAGCGCTGCGCAAGGACATCGAGCGGGCTTTCCAGTCAGGGGCAAGGCCCGGTGCTTCGGCCAAGGGCAGTGCTGAACTCGGCCTTGAGTTCGAGCGGCTTTCGGGCGCCATCCAGACACTGGCCGAGAAGAGCGACGACAGAAGCGTCAACATGCTGCGGCTCGAACTCGAACAGGTCAAAGCCGCACTCGAAACGCTGGCACGCGAAGAGAGCGTGCAGAAGGTCGACCGCCGCTGGGACGATTTCGATCGCCGGTGGACGGCGTTCGAAGACCGCGTCGACGCCGACCAGCGCAAGCGCTCGGACGACCCGGGCCTGTCTGCTCTGACCGCCCGGCTGGAGCAGATCAGCAATGCCGTCAACAATTTGCCGGAATCGTTGTCGCTGCGCTCGTTGGAGGAGAAGGTGCGCACGCTTGCCGGTGCCGTCGACCATTTGGCCAGCCAGCAGGACAATCGCGGCAGCGACACGCTTGGCATGATCGACGAGCGGCTGGACGAGATTTCCCGCGCCATCGTCGCATCCACGGTCGCCGCGCAAGCCAATTCATTCGACCACGAGGCTTTCGAGCGCATCGAGAGGCGGATCGACTCACTTGCCAGCCAGATCGAGGAAGTGGCGCAGGATCGTCCAGGCAACGCGGTCATGGACCGGTTAAGCACGCTGTCGGGCCGGGTTGACGAACTCGCCGGCCGCGCCAATCTGCCGGAGCAGGCGATGGAGCGCCTGGCCAAGCAGATTGCACTCATCGCTGACAAGATCGACCAGGCACCAGCCATGCCTGACGCCGACTACATCTTCCATGGGCTGGAGCAGCGCTTCGACGTGCTGTCGAGCATGATGGAACGCCGCCAGGGTGACGCCATCGAACAGGGCAACATGCTGTTCCGCGATCTCGAACGCAGGCTGGATGAGGTTGCCGACAGGCTGGACCAGCGCATGCCGCAGATCGACAGCGCCGGCATCATGGACGCCATCGATGCCCGCTTTACGGCGCTCGCCAAGCGTATGGAAACGCGTGTACCCGATCCCGCGGGCGAAGCCGCAATCCGCGGCCTGGAGAGCCGGCTCGAAGACATTTCAAGCCGGCTGGATGCGTCGGCCGCGCAGGTGGCCGGCATCGATCCGGCGCTGATCCGCAGCCTGGAAGCACAGGTTGCCGGCCTGTCCGCCCATCTTTCCAGGCCCAGCACCCCGCTGCCGGAATTCGAGGACATCAGCCCGCGTCTCAACGAAATTGAAAAGTCGCTCGCAGGAACCCGCGATTCCATCCTTGGCGCAGCGCGCGAAGCCGCCGAGAACGCGGTGCAATCACTTGCCGGTTCGAGCGCCAATACGACCGCTGTTTCCGGCCTCGCCCAGGATTTGAAGACGCTTGAAACGCTGACGCGGCGCTCCGACGAGCGCAATTCGAGAACGTTCGAGGCCATCCACGACACGTTGCTCAAGATCGTCGACCGGCTGGGTTCGCTCGAACCCGGCGAGCCGGTCGAGGCGATGAGCGAATTGCTGGATGCGGCACCGGTCGAGCCGAGCAACTGGCGCGGCGTGCGGCGACCCAAGATGGCCGTGGACGCGCCATCGATGGATATCGATCAGCCCCTGCCATTGACTGGGGACTTGGCCGATCTCGATGGCCGTGCCGCCGCCATCCTGCGCAACGAGCCGGGTGCTCGTAGCGATCTGGGCGGCCTGGGTATGGGAACGCGCACGCCGGCCGAAGCCGCAGCGGCTGCGGCCATGGCTGCTCTCGGCTCCGACACAATTGTCGAGAAGAACGAACAGGCGGGCGGCCGTAGGTCGATGTTCGGCGGACTGGCCCGCGCCTTTAAGGGCAAGAAGGAGGCGGACATCCCGCCACTGGCCGGCTCTGCGCCGACTGCCCCGATCCCGAGCGTCGATCTCGACGAACCGCTCGATCCGAAAATGGCCAACCGGCCGCTGGAGCCCGGTTCCGGCGCACCTGACCTCAACGCCATCATGAAGCGCGTGCGCGACGAGCGCGGCCAGCCTGCCAAGCCCAGCGACACCGACGCCGCGAAGTCGGATTTCATCGCCGCTGCCCGGCGCGCGGCCCAGGCCGCGGCCGCCGAGGCCGATGCGCTGAAGCGCCAGTCGACGGTGACCGGACCGGTGAAGGCACTGCGGATCGGCGACCTGCTCAAGGCACGGCGCAAACCGATCCTGATGGGGACAACCGCGATCCTGCTGGCACTGGGCGCCCTGCAACTGGGCAAGGCCTTCTTCGCCGATCCGGCCCAGGTGGCGAGCAACGATGTTGCGCCGATCGTCGCCTCGCAGCCGGTGCAGACCGCCTCGCTCGATGCCGCCGGCCAACCTAAGATGGACGCGCAGCCCGCGGCAGTGGAAAGTGCGCCTGACCACACCGTCAGGCAGGCCGAGCCGTCCGCACCGGCAACCAAGGACGACATGGCCGCGCAAAGCATGATTGCCACGCCGCCAGGCGCCGAGCCGCCGATGGATGCCGCGCCGACCGCAGAGCCGGTTCCCGCGCCCGTCGCCTCGATTACATCGGCCGATGCGAACCCGGCGATGTCCGGGACGACAGCCTCGGCTGCGCCGGCCTCGACCGTTCCGGTCGCCGCGGAAGCCGCCGACACCGACGCGCAGCCTATGGCGACTGAGCCGACCGCCGCTAAGGACACCACGGGCGCGGTTCCGCCAGCGGACGCTTCGCCGGCGACGACGGCAAAGTTCGACATTCCCGCTGACGCCGGCCCTGCCGCCTTGCGTGATGCCGCCGCCAGCGGCGACGCCAAGGCGCTGTTCGAGATCGGCTCGCGCTATGCCGAGTCG
>NZ_RZQI01000546.1:0-4101 GCF_003998335.1 Mesorhizobium sp. M7A.F.Ca.CA.002.05.1.1
TGAGATAGGTGCGCGCGGCACCCGCCAGCATGATGCCCGGCCGGTCATTGTCGGCAAACACCATGTGGCGCTCGATCGCGCCCGAGGCCAGCACCACGCGCTTGGCCCGGACCTGCCACAGCCGCTCGCGCGCCAGATCGTGGCCGGGGGTCCTCAGATGCTCGCTGACACGCTCGACCAGCCCCACAAAATTCTGCGCATAGTAGCCGAACGCCGTCGTTCGCGACAGCACGCGGACATTGTCCATTGCGGCGAGCTTCGCCACGGCAGCTTGCGCCCAGGCAAAACCGTCCTGGCCGTCGATTTTCGCGCCGCTCTCGAAACGCAGGCTGCCGCCGAACTCGGCCTGCTCGTCGGCGAGGATGACGCGCACGCCGGTCTCGGCCGACGCAAGCGCTGCCGCGATGCCTGCCGCACCGCCGCCCAGCACCAGCACGTCGCAATGCGCGTAGCGCGATGAATAATGGTCGGGGTCCGGCTGGTCCGGGGAAACGCCAAGACCGGCCGCGGCGCGGATCTTTGGCTCGTAGAGCCTCTTCCACGCCGCTTTCGGCCACATGAAGGTCTTGTAGTAGAAGCCGGCCGAAAGCAGCGGTGAGGCGATATCGCTGACCGCACCGAGGTCGAAGGACAGTGACGGCCAGCGGTTCTGCGACTGCGCATCAAGCCCGTCATAGAGCTCCTGCACGGTCGCCCGCACGTTCGGCGTCTTGCGTGCCGCGTCGCGCTTGATTTCGACCAGGGCGTTCGGCTCCTCGGCGCCCGCCGACAGGATGCCGCGCGGACGGTGGTACTTGAACGAACGGCCGACGAGATGGACGCCATTGGCGAGCAGCGCCGAGGCCAGCGTGTCGCCCTCGATGCCGGCATAGGACCGGCCATCGAAGCTGAACCGCGCGGTCTTGGCTTGGCTGAAGCGGCCAGCGCCGGGAATGCGGAACGCGCCGCTCATTTGGCAACTCCCGGGAGCTTCGACGGCTTCCGCTCGCCGGCCTTGTAGGTCATGACGAATTTGTCGGTGACGGTGTCGCGTACGGCATTGAAGAAGCGCGCACAGCCATGCATGTGCCGCCAGCGCTCATAAATGATGCCCTTGGGGTTGGAGCGGATGAAGAAGAACTTTTCAAAATCGTCGTCGCTCTCGCCGGCCATATTGGCCGAGCGCGCGATGTGCGCCTCGCCGGCGTTGCGGAACTCGAGTTCCGGACGCTCTTCCTCGCAATAGGGGCAGCGGATGAGAAGCATTTGGTTCGTTCCTACAATTCGCCGTGGCCGACGCGGGCGCCCGCCGGTTGATCGCAAAGCTTCTGTCCCAGGGTCGCGAACGGTGCGACGAGCCGGATGCGCTCTTCCACGCTTGCAGCGGGACGAAACAGATCGCGGGACGCCATGTTGCCGAGGGTGAGCTGCATCGGATCGGTTGTGACGATGACTTGACGCGGCTGGAATGTCTCGTCTTCTTCGAGCCCTTCGGGTCGTCCCTCGAAGAACATCACCACCCTCTGGCCGCCGCTCCAGACGCAGGCCAACGTGCCGTCATCGACCGAAAACGGCCAGCCGGCTTCGTTGCCGGCACGGCTGATCGGCTGCGTGCGCACTTCATCCGGCGAGGGAAAATGGAACATGCCCCGTTCTCCCGCCAGCACTTGCTCCCCCGCCAGCATCAGCGGCATCGCGACAGCCATCTCAGCCATCATCAGTGCGCCACCGCCGCCGCCGCCGCCTCGTCGATGAGCCGTCCGGTGCGGAAGCGTTCGATGGTGAAGGGCGCGTTGATCGGATGCGGATCGTCTTTGGCGATGGTGTGGGCAAAGACATGGCCCGAACCCGGCGTTGCCTTGAAGCCGCCCGTGCCCCAGCCGCAATTGACATAGAGGCCCGGCACCGGCGTCTTGGCCAGGATCGGCGAGCGGTCGGGCGTGACGTCGACAATGCCGCCCCACGAGCGCAGCATCTTCATGCGCGTGAAGATCGGGAACATCTCGCAGATGGCGTCGAGCGTATGTTGCAATATGTGCAAGCCGCCGGTCTGCGAATAGGAGACATACTGGTCGGTGCCGGCGCCGATCACCAGCTCGCCCTTGTCGGACTGCGAGATATAGGCGTGCACCGTGTTCGACATCACCACGCAGGGCACCACCGGCTTGACCGGTTCCGACACCAGCGCCTGCAGCGGATAACTTTCCAGCGGCATGCGCACGCCTGCCATGTTCATGATGACGGAGGAATGGCCGGCGGCAACGACGCCGACCTTCTTGGCGCCGATGAAGCCGCGCGTCGTGTCGACGCCCATAACAGCGCCATTTGGCGCCCGCTTGACCCCGGTCACCTCGCAATTCTGGATGATGTGGACGCCGCGCGCCGAGGCGCCGCGCGCATAGCCCCAGGCAACCGCATCATGCCGCGCCGTGCCGCCGCGACGCTGCAGCGACGCACCGACCACCGGATAGCGCGCATCCCTGGAGGTGTTGAGCGGTGGGCAGAATTCCTTCGCCTGCTCCGGCGTCAGCCATTCATTGTCGATGCCGTTCAGCCGGTTGGCGTGCACGTGGCGCTTCAGCACCTGGACGTCGTGCACATTGTGGGCGAGCATCATGACGCCGCGCGCCGAATACATGACGTTGTAGTTGAGTTCCTGGCTCAAGCCATCCCACAGCTTCAGCGCATGGTCGTAGATGCCGGCGCTCTCGTCATAGAGATAGTTGGAACGGATGATGGTGGTGTTGCGGCCGGTGTTGCCGCCGCCGAGCCAGCCCTTTTCCAGCACCGCGACATTGGTGATGCCGTGCACGGTGGCGAGGTAATAGGCGGTGGCCAGGCCATGGCCGCCGGCGCCGACGATGATGACGTCGTATTCTTTCCTGGGCTCAGGCGAGGACCACTGTTCCTCCCAGCCCTTGTGACCGCGCATGGCTTCACGGGCGATGGCGAATACCGAATATTTCTTCAACGTCCCAACCTCGCCCCAAAAAGGCTTCGCGAATGGCGGCCGGCGTTCATTCGGTCCCGGCGCGCGAGGTGTATCACTAGCGAAACAGCGCTTCCACCCTTGCGCTGTTTGCGACGGCGCTTGCCGTTTTGCGCCGCGCCTTCAACGGCCGCCGTTTTGAGCTTCGCCTTTTGCTGGTTCAGACGAGACACGCTTCACGATGGACGGTCCGATTGCATAGGTCGGCCGCAAATAACCTTGGCGGCAATCGGCGGCGATTTTACGAATTTCCGCATCGTCCGACTGCTCCGCCATGGCCACGAAACGCTCGACGATCACCTCGCGCGGCCTGATAGCTACTGCCGCCGCAAAGCGCCGCAACACCGGATCCGCATGCTCAAGCAACTGTCGCAGGTCCTTGGAGCTCGGCATGAAATAGTGACCATAAGCATTGACCAGTGTCTTGAAAGCCGAGTCCGGACGCAGGGCGGCGGCATTTTCCACCGCAAGCTTTAGCTGCCAGCGCTCCGCAAGACAGATGAACTGGACCACCCTCCATCGAACGCCGGCATGTTCGTCATCCAGCCGCAGCATCACGCGGCCAAGAATGGCTCCATCGGCCGGCGTCGTGCATCCCAGAAGTGCCTCGATTGCGTCGAACCGGATGCCTGAGACCTGACTGTCGAGCAGATCGGCTATCTCTGCGACAACGCAATTCATCTTGTAACCTATCCGGGAACTGGCTTCAGCCGTCAAAAAAGCCGCGGCGGCCTGCGTATGAAGGTTGTCGGACGTCAGCAGCGGCCGAAGGTTTTCGAGCGGAAAGCCCTTATGAAATTCCGATTGGAGAGCGAACGTCAGCTTGCTGTTGCCCTCGAAGCCGGAGGCCAACAACTTGCTCATTATGTCTTGGGGGGTCATTGGAATGGGTGGCGCATCCACCCGCAAGGTTGAATGGCGTCTTGGTACCCCGGTGTCCATCCGACGTCAAGAAATCGTCGCCGATGGCTTCGCACGTATCGGGTGGCTCGCGTTGCCTCGATCTGCGACCAAGCATCCCAACTGCCAGTGAAGCCGGCCCAAATAACAAGGATGCAGAAATGTTCGCACTCGCCAACAAGGTCGCCATCGTCACCGGCGCCAGTTCCGGCATCGGACGCGCCACGGCAAAA
>NZ_RZQI01000547.1:0-4098 GCF_003998335.1 Mesorhizobium sp. M7A.F.Ca.CA.002.05.1.1
CTTCAAGGCGATCAACGATGCGCACGGTCATGACGGCGGCGACGAGGTTCTGCGGGAATTCGCACGACGGCTGCGCAAGAATGTCAGGGGTATCGACCTTGCCTGCCGCTTTGGCGGCGAGGAGTTCGTCGTGGTGATGCCGGACACCGAGGGCGCGGTGGCCGAGAAGGTAGCCGAACGCATTCGCGCCGAAATCGCCCAGGCGGCTTTCGCCATCGGGCAGGACGGCAAGGCGATCGAAGTCACGGTCAGCGTCGGCGTGTCGTCGGTGCTGAAGGGCGTGGACACGGTGGCGGCGCTGATGAAGCGTGCCGATCTCGCGCTCTACGAAGCCAAAAGCGGCGGCCGAAATCGCGTCGTCGCCAAGGCGGCGTAGCGATCCAGCCCCGATTATCCTGTCAACCCGACAGGGTTACCCGTTTACCTTAATCCAAGCGATTCGCGAGCCTTGGTTAAGAAACTGTTGATTTTCATAAGCTCTTGCGCAACTGTGCAGGCCAAGACGAAGCCGGCACGAGGATAGAAAACCGGCTCCGATCCTGGGAATACCCCATGATGCTCAGGTCCGCCGCATCTCCTGGGTCCGTGGGGTCGGCCGGCCGGCGCTGGCACATAGTGGCCTCCTCGTACCGCTGCCAAACGCCGACCGGCCCCCTTCTCTCCAAAAGAACATCAGAACTCCGTGCCAAAGCACGGAGGAATCTGCGTTTTTGCATGTGAAATCAGGATACCCGTTTTGGTTCCTACACAGTTTCGCTGTGAGGGCAGCCAACGACGAGGGGAAGAGCACCCCTTCCATTTCATAGATATGGCGCACAAGGGGCTTGCGGCAAGACCCGGCTCCTCCCGTAAAACCGCGACCCAAGCCAGGGTGCGGAAAACGGGAGTTATGATAATGATTTCAGATCATGCGGTTGTGATCGCCGGGGGTGGTCCGACGGGATTGATGCTGGCAGGCGAACTGGCGCTGGCAGGCGTGGACGTTGCCATTTTCGAAAGGCGACCGGATCAGAAATTGGCAGGATTGCGCGCAGGCGGCCTGCATGCGCGCACTCTTGAGGTGCTCGACCAGCGCGGAATTGTGGATCGGTTTCTTTCACAGGGACAGATATCGCCGTCCGTGGGCTTCCACATGATCCGGTTAGGCATCAGCGATTTTCCCACGCGCCACAATTATCTGCTGGCACTGCGGCAAAACCACATCGAGCGCATCCTGGCCGACTGGGTCGGCGAGTTGAAGGTACCGATCTATCGCGGACACGAGGTTGCGGGGTTTGCCCAGGACGACAGCGGCGTCGATGTCGAACTGTCCACCGGTCACCGCCTGAGGGCCGCATATCTGGTCGGGTGCGACGGAGGCCGCAGCACCATTCGCAAGGCGACCGGTATCGAGTTCGCCGGATGGGATCCGACGATGAGCTGGATGATTGCCGAGGTCGAAATGTCGGAAGAACCGGCATGGGGCTTCCGCAGCAACGCCTCCGGAATTCATGCTCTGGGTAAGATCGAGGGCGGCAAGAAGGTTGGCGTCGTGCTGACGGAGCCCCGCCTGGAGGCGCGCGGCGAACCGACCCTGCGCGAGCTCAGCGAGGCGCTGACTGCCATCTACGGCACCGACTTCGGGGTTCACAGCCCGACCTGGCTCTCCCGCTTCACCGACATGACGCGCCAGGCTGCCGCATATCGCGACCGGCGCGTGCTGCTGGCGGGTGATGCCGCGCACATCCATCCGCCGATGGGCGGACAGGGCCTCAACATCGGCGTGCAGGATGCGGTGAACCTTGGATGGAAGCTGGCCCAAATCATCAAGGGGACATCGCCGCAAAGCCTGCTCGAAAGCTATCACGCCGAGCGCCATCCGGTCGCCGCCCGCGTGTTGCGCAACACGATGGCGCAGGTTGCGCTTCGCCGCACGGATGACCGCAGCAAGGCCTTGGCCGACACCGTTGCCGAGTTGCTCGGCATGGATGAACCCCGCAAGAAAATCGCCGCGGAGGTGTCTGGTCTGGGTGTTCATTACGACCTTGGCGAGGGGCATCCACTGCTTGGGCGGCGAATGCCCGATCTCGATCTGACCACCGCCGGCGGACGGTTGCGGGTCTTCACCTTGCTGCACGACGCGCGGCCCGTGCTGCTCAACCTCGGTGAGCCCGGCAGGCTGGACATCGCGTCCTGGGCTGATCGGGTCCGGCAGATCGACGCCGGTTACGCCGGTATCTGGGACCTCCCGGCTCTCGGGACGGTCGTTTCGCCCGACGCGGTCTTGATCCGGCCCGATGGTTATGTGGCTTGGGCCGGGGCGGGAACCCAACAGGGCCTGGTGGACGCGCTGACCACCTGGTTCGGGCCGCCTGCCACCGCAGGTTAGCAGCCACGATCGAAGCGCGACCGCGCGATCGCCTTGAGAGTATCGCGTCCCTCCCTCCGACAGTGCTCCTGACAGTTGGTTGACAGGAGCTTCCTTCTGTGCAGAAATTGGTTGGACCATTGGACCACTTGGAGGAAATGTGGACCAGAACAGCCTGCCCCCCATTCAGACCACGGCGCGCGACGACGCCGTGCTGAAGGCGTTGGTGGGCTTTGTTCGCGCCGAGGCCTTGCAGCCGGGCGAGCGGCTTCCAACCGAACGCATTCTGGCCGAGCGGCTGAAGGTCAGCCGCAACACCGTGCGCGAGGCACTGACACGCTGGGAAGGGCTCGGCCTCGTCGAGCGCCGGCAGGGCAGCGGCACCTATCTCAAGGCGGCTGTTTCACACGATATGCTGCACATGCCGCTGACGCTGGCGGGCGGCAATGATTTCACCAGCCTGATGCAGACGATGGAGATCCGCCGCGCGCTGGAGGCGGAGGCCGCAGCCCTTTGCGCCGAACGCGCCAGCCAGGCCGACATCGCCGAAATTGCACGCAAGCTCGACATCATGGAGCAGGCGTTCCGCACGCGCGACGGCATGTCGTCGGAAGAGGATTGGGAGTTCCACCAGGCGATCTACCGGGCCTCGGGTAATCCGCTGTTCGAGCAGATCATCGCCGCCATGTACGAATTGTTCCACCGCTTCTGGGAGCATCCGCTCGGCGTTCGCGATTTCGGCCATGCCAGCTTTCCCTATCACCGCACCATCTACGAATGCATCGCAGCCCGTGACCCGCAGGGCGCCCGCGCCGAAGCGCTCAAGCTGATCGCCACCGTCGAGGACGATCTCAAGCGCGGTGCGGCCAAACTCAAACTTTCGAGCCAGACATGAACGAGCATCCATCCGGTTTCGATCACGACTATCTCGCCGAGGCGGCGACACTCTTGGCGCATGACGAACCGTTCCCTGGCGGTGCGGTGGTGCCGCCGATCTACCAGACCTCGCTGTTCACCTTCGCCAGCTATGCCGAGATGGCCGATACCTTTGCTGGCAAACGAAAGCAGCCGATCTATTCGCGCGGCGACAATCCGACGGTGATGGAGTTCGAGGCGCGCGTGGCAGCGCTTGAGGGCGCAGAAGCCGCGCGCGGCTTTTCCAGCGGCATGGCGGCGATCAGCGCCACGGTGCTTGCGTTCGTTGGGGCAGGCGAGCGCATCGTGGCGGTGCGCAATTGCTATGGCGATGCCTACCGTTTGTTCGAGCGGCTGTTGCCGCGGCTCAACATCAAGGTTGATTATGTCGACGGCTCCGACCCGGATGCGGTGGCGGCGGCACTTCCCGGCGCCAAGCTGCTGTATCTGGAAAGCCCGACCTCGATGATGTTCGAGTTGCAGGACATCGCGCATCTGACACGGTTGGCCAAGGAACAGGGCATCGTCACCACCATCGACAATTCCTGGGCGACGCCGGTCTTCCAGAAGCCGATCACGCATGGTGTCGACCTGGTGCTGCATTCGGCCTCGAAATACCTTGGCGGCCACAGCGACACCGTCGCGGGCGTCGTGGCGGGTTCGGCCGCTCATATCAAGCACATCAACGAGCAGACCTATTCCTATCTCGGCGGCAAGCTGTCACCGTTCGAGGCGTGGCTGTTGCTGCGCGGCCTGCGCACGCTGCCGCTGCGCCTGCCGCACCACATGAAGAGCGGCCTGACCATCGCCGAACGGCTGAAGGCGCATGCCAGTGT
>NZ_RZQI01000548.1:0-4093 GCF_003998335.1 Mesorhizobium sp. M7A.F.Ca.CA.002.05.1.1
CTGCACGACCGCATGGATGCGCCCGGCGCGGTGCGCGGCCTCGACGATGGCGCGCGCATTTTCCCGACTGTCGGCGAGCGGCTTTTCCGTCAGCAGATGGCAATTGTGGGCAAAGGCGGAAAAAGCGACTTCGCGCCGTGCAGCTGGAACCACCACGTCGAACACTGCTTGCGGTTTGGTCTGGTCGAGCACGGCGTCGAGATTGCTGCCGATGACGGCATTGGTGAGGTCGTATTCGCGCGCCCTCGCCCGTGCCCTGTCGGCATCGAGATCCACTAGGCCGATAAGGGTGAGCCCGTGGATCTGCCTGATGGCATCGAGCCAGGCCTTGCTCATCGCTCCGCAGCCGACCAGGACGACATCGATCATCCAGCGCTCCTCCTCCGCTCGGTCCCTCCAGACCGATCGTCACGGCATCCACGGCAGGACCGTAAACGTTTTTCCGTAAACGTTTACGAGAACACACCCGAAGGCGTAGAATGTCAATCGGCCCTTGGCGAAATTCGTCTTACCGCCTTGGCCTGAGCGGCTACCGGTGCTAGCCAAGCAAGGGGGAGAACAGTCTCTTGGCGTCCAGCATTCACGACCTTGCCCGTCACTTGAACATATCGATCGGCACGGTGTCGCGGGCGCTGAACGGCCGCGCCGACGTCAATGCCGACACGCGCCAGCGCGTGCTCGAGGCGGCCAGGACGCTGAACTATTCGCCGAACCAGTCCGGCCGCAGCCTGAGGCAAGGCGCCACCCGTTCGATCGCCTTCATGCTGCAGCCGCATCCCGGCGACCAGCAATATGGCGAGCCGTTCTTCATTCCGTTTCTGATCGGGCTGCAGGCCAGGCTTGCCGAAAGCGGGCTCGACCTGACCGTGGTCATGGGCGCGCCGGGCGACTACCAGCAGGAGCGCCTGCGCCGTGTCGTCGAGACGCGCCGCGCCGATGCCGTGCTGCTGGCCTGGACGCGGCGCGAGGACGAGCGCATCGACTATCTCACGCAAGCCGGCTTTCCGTTCGCCACGCTCGGCCGCAGTCGCTCCGGGGCCAAGTCCTATCCTTCCCTCGACCTCGATTTCGAGAAGGCCGGCGCCGACGCCGTCGACCGCCTTGTGGCGCGCGGTCACCGCCGTATCGCCGCTATCCGCCCGTCGCTCGACCTCAATTTCGGCTATCTGTTCCTCGCCGGCTACCGCAAGGCCTTGCGGCGGCACGGCATCGAGGTCGACCCGGAGCTGATCGCGTCCGGCTTCATCAACGAGGCCGGCGGCTACAAGGTGACGCCCCAGGTCATGCGCTCCAAGGCCCCGCCGACCGCCATCATCTTCAACAATGATGCAATGGCGCTGGGCGGCTGCAAGTCGCTGGCCGAGATGGGCATCAGGCCGGGCCAGGACATGGCGGTAACCGTCATCGTCGACACGCCGCTCTGCCGCTATTTTTCCCCGGCGTTGACCGCCTTCCGCCCGGCGCTGGAGCCAATGGGACAACGGCTTGCTGAAATGCTGCTGGCGTCGCTTCCCGCCTTCGCCGGCCCGGAGGGGCCGCGGATCATCCGCGAAGTCTGGCCGCTGGAACTGGTGGCGCGCGACAGCGATTGATGGTGGCAGCAGGGCCGCCGATGTCGTCTCCCCTCAAACAGCACACCGGTGCCGCAGTGCACCGGCCGCAACCTTGAATGCGCGGGAGGCGCTGCAGGTTCCGGATCGCGCCACAACCAGGGCGATCAGCGATAGCCGGCCTTAAGACACTGGCGCCGCTCCGCCCTCTGCCGTGCGCCGTGCGATAAACTCATCCAGCACGCCTGATGTGGCGGCAGCCGTTGCCGGCGGCGCGAAATCGGCAAGCACCCGCCTCCAGACACCGGTGGCGCGCTCGCTCGCTGTCTTCGAGCCGCTTTGCGTCCAGTTGCCGAAATTCGACCAGTCGGCCACCAGCGGTTCGTAGAAGGCGGTGCGGTAGCGCGCCATGGTGTGACCGGCCGAGAAGAAGTGGCCGCCCGGCTGCACCTCGGCGATCGCCTCGAAGCCGATCGTATCGGTGTCGCCGGGCGTCGCGGCACAAAGTTCAGCCACCGTCTGCAGCGCCTCGATGTCGGTGATCAGTTTCTCGAAGGAGACACTGAGGCCGCCCTCCAGCCAGCCGGCGGCATGGATGCACATCGTCGCCCCGGCCAGCACCGAGCCCCACAGCGCGAACTGCGTCTCGTGCGCGGCCTGCGCGTCTGAGATGTTGGCGGCACTGCCGCCGCCCGATCGCCACGGCAGTCCGGTGAAGCGCGCCAGCTGACCGGCGCCCAGCGTCGCCTTGACGTGCTCGGGCGTACCGAAGGCCGGCGCGCCGGATTTCATGTCGACATTGGAGGAGAACGAGCCATAGACGACCGGTGCGCCGGGCCGCACGATCTGCGCCAGCGTCAGCCCGGCGAGCGCCTCGGCATGCTGCAGCGTCAGCGCGCCGGCGACCGTGATCGGCGCCATCGCGCCAGCCAGGCAGAACGGCGTGATGACGGAGATTTGGCCCGCGCGGGCGAAATCGATGATGCCTTGCGCCATCGGGATGTCGAGCTGGCGCGGCGAGTTGGTGTTGATGACGGTGTAGCAATATGCATTTGCCAGAAACTCGTCCTGCGACAGGCCGCGCGCCAGACGAATCATCTCGAACCCGTCCTCGACCTGCGGCGTGCCGCGCGCGAAGACGAACGGGAGCTTGTCCGACAGCGTCAGCTGCGCGCGGTTGACGGCATAGTGGCGAAAGCGGTTGTCGACATCCTGCGGTTCGATGCAGGGCCCCAGCATATGCAGCACGTCGAAATGCTGCACCAGCCGCATGAGATCCTCGAAATCCGCCAGTGTTCCCGGCCGCCGGCCGCGCTCGAGATCGGTGACGTTCGGCGCCCCGCATCCGGCGAGGAAGGTCATCGAGCCGAGCTCCAGCGTCAGATCGCGGGCGCGCGAACCGGCGTGAGCGTGGATCGATCTCGGCGCCGAGGCGAGTGCCGCCGTCACCATGTCGCGGCCGATGCGCACCATGTCGGTGTCCGGATCGACCAGCGCGCCGGCGCTGGCGAAGTGCTCACGCGCCTGCGGCAGCAGCACCTTGATGCCGAGCTCTTCCAGCACCCGCAGCGCCGTTTCGTGAATCGCGGCCACCTGATCATCAGAAAAGATCGGCTGTGGCAGGAACGGGTTCTTCAGCGAATGGTAATTGGGACGGCGGCTGCTTTCGCTGCCGGCCTCGCCCGTGCGTCCACGCCGGCGCTCGCGCCTGCCGTCCCGTGCCGCGTCATCGACCATCGGAAATCCTCCTCATTGCCGCATTGCCTTGCCCAGGGGATCATAGGGCGAGGCCGCGACGACATGCGCCGGCCGTTCCTCCCCCACGACATGCACGGAGAGCGCGGTGCCCTCGCCCGCGAAATCGCGGTCGACCAGCGCCAGCGCCAGGCTCTTGCCGATCGTATAACCGTAACCGCCCGAGGTGACGAAGCCGACACGCCGGCCCTGATGCCAGACCGGCTCGAAGCCGCTGGCATCGGCGTCGAGCGCATCGATTTCCAGCGTCACCAGGCATTGGCCGCTGCCGGCCTCCCGCTGTTTCGACGCTGCTTCGCGGCCGATGAAGTCGCTCTTGCCGAAAGCGATGAAGCGGTCGAGACCGGTCTGGCCCGGCGTATAGCCTTGCGTGAATTCGCGCGACCAGATGCCGAAGCTCTTCTCCAGCCGCAGCGCATTGAGTGCATAGTAGCCGATTTCGGCAAGGCCCAAATCCTCGCCAGCGCCCAGCAGCGTGTCGCGCAGAGTGGCATGCATGGTCACGGGGCAACTGATTTCGAAGCCGAGCTCGCCTGATATAGACAGCCGCGCCACACGTGCCTGCACCATGCCGATGTCGAATGTGCCGCAGGCCATGAACGGCAGCGCTGCGCCGGACACATCCTGATGCGTCGTTCGCTCCAGTATTTTGCGCGCGTTCGGCCCGGTCAGCAGGAAGCCGCTCATCGTGTCGGAGAGGTCGCCGACGGTGACGCCTTCAGCCGCATGGCTCTCGAACCAGCGCATGTGGAATTCCCGGAGATAGTAGGAGCCCATCAGCCAATAGC
>NZ_RZQI01000549.1:0-4083 GCF_003998335.1 Mesorhizobium sp. M7A.F.Ca.CA.002.05.1.1
GGGTCCACGCCGGGCAGAAACACGCCGAATTCTTCGCCTCCGATGCGGCCGACGATATCGCCGCCACGCAGTTGCCCTTTGATCGCCTGTGCTATCAGTTTGAGCGCCTGGTCTCCGCAATCGTGACCCAGGCGGTCATTGATCGACTTGAAGTGGTCGGCGTCGATGATCAGCAGCGCCCCCGAACGGGTCTGCTCCTGCTTTCGGGTCTGCTCGAGATAGGCTTCGACCAGCATAGAGAAGGCGCCACGGTTCAGCACCGCCGTCAGGCTGTCTGTCGCGGCGATGATGCTGAGATCGCGCTGCGCGATGGCCAGCTGGCGAATCTTCCACATCAGGAAAAACAGAAACGAGCCGCCCAGCACCAAAGGCAGCAACAAGTCGGTCATCTTCGCCCGCCACACGGCCTCGGGCGAAAGATAGGGGAAATTGAAGGAATCGACGAAGAACGCCACGGCAATGAAGAATGCAGTACCGACTACCGTGACAGCGATCACCCTGCCCCAGCTCGTCGGCGACAGATCGAGCTTCATCCCGTTCAACTCCGTTAGCCGTCGCTACTATGACGCACCAACCCAAACAAATTGATAAGACTTTCCCTCCAATTTCTGTCGGGCGGCGGAATCAAATCCCCCCGCCAGCCCCGATCGGTGACTTGCGACGGAGGCTTGCGCAAACGTGCCACAAGACGGCCGCTGAAAGCAGCCATCCTGTTTCAGAGCTTGAAGGCGTGAGCCAATTGCCGGCCGGACAAGGGCAAAACGGCGCGCGAACCAGACCGCGTCGTCAGTTGAGCGTTGACTCACTCAGCGCATCGACGACAAAGGATGCCGCGATCAGGTCGTCGGCATCGAGGCGCAGGGAACCTCCGTCGCCTCCCATGGCTGAAGCCACTTTTTGAAAGGTTTTCATTTCGTATTCCGTGATCCGGGCGTCCTGCATCTTGGCCTTGAGATCGGCGATACGCCGATCCAGAGCCGAAGATATGCCTATTTCTCGCTTCGACATGGCAACACTCCTCCCCACCCTTGTTTGCCTCCCGCCTGTCCACTTTTATATGAGGGTTCTCGAATACAGCGGGCCGAACGCGCTGTGCGCAGGAAGGTTCCGAAAAGGCGGAGTCACGAAATAATACGCTGGCGCCGGGCGGCTGCCCGAGCCACGCCAACGCCTCATCACCGAACAGAGTTGGACGGCTTGCGGTATTTGCCGCTGTCGGGGCGACCCTGCATGGAGAAAGCTGATTCCGCGATTTTGTTATATCAGATCTAGCTAATCCTTGACGCCGGCAGATGACGCCCCAGAATCAGTGGCATGGCAATAAAGGTCGGCGACGAAGTGGCGGTCATGGCGACGGTGCTGAAGCGCGTCACGGAAGACCGCGTCAGCGTGTCGATCCCCGGTTACAATTTTCCGCATTCGGTCATTGATCCGGCGACCAGGCTGACCAAGGGCCAGCTGATGGAATTATCCGGCGGCGTTACGCGAATCGACGGCGACAAGGTCACGGTATCGCTCGGGACAATGGTCACAGTGGATAGGGACAAGGTACGCCTGGTGCAAAGCCATGTCCCGCCGAAGCGAAGGGATCTGAGGATGTGAACAAGCGAAGCTCCACCGTTTCAGGGATCCAGCCCCTTACATCCCAGCAGTGCAGAGCCGCACGAGCGATGCTGAAATGGTCGCAGGTGCGACTCGCCGCGAAGTGCGGCCTCAGCGAAGGAACGATTGGCAGTTTCGAGAGCGGACGAAGGATTCCGAGTTCGGCCAAGCTGGCTGCCATCCGTCGAGGGTTGGAGGCAGCAGGCGTGATTTTCGTCAATCAGAAGGCCGCAGTGACCAAGAGCGGTCCGCCTCGTCAAACTATCGGTGGAACATAATTTAGATATCGCTGTTAGAGCGCAAACGGGAGGCGAGCGATGTTCAAACGTGAAATCGGCATTGTTTCGGACTGGTCGAAATTGGTGGCGGACGATCCTCTGATCGCCGCCGATATAGCCCGGCGTTTTTCTGTGCGCGCTTGCAATGACAACGCCGCCGCCGACGACGACGTCCCGTGGCCCGGCACCGAAACCCGAAATCCCGACTTTGCCGGCCTCGCGACACCCGCCGAGTATCCTCGGCCGATCGTGCTTCTAGCGACGATCTATGCGTCGACGGTCCTGGGGGTAACGCTGCTTCTGGCCGCGGCGGTTTGAGCGCACGAGGCCCGATGCCGCTCTCTGAAAGCCCACGTCTCCGGTATAAACCGTAACCTATGTGTCCGGAACGGACCGAAAGGCTTTGGCGATCCCGACAGGATTCGAACCTGTGACCATCGGCTTAGAAGGCCGGTGCTCTATCCAGCTGAGCTACGGGACCGCTGGCCGGCCTTTGGGCCGGCTGGATATTCTGGCATTGGCCGCCGTTCAATGCGTCCAGGGCGTCCTGCGGTCATAGCGGAAATTCTCCGCATAGGAAATCTGGCGGCGCTTGGTCTCTTTCGGCTCTTCGACGCGGAAAGCGAGCCCTTGCTTTTCGGCGTAGGCTACCGCCTCTTCCCGCGTGTCGAAGCTAAGCCTGATCTGGCTTCTCATGTCTGCCGACGTCGTATAGCCCATCAGCGGATCGATCTTCTTGCGCGTCTCGGGATCGAATTCCAGCACCCAGTGGCCGGTCTTGGCCTTGCCGGACTGCATCGCGGTTTTGGCTGGGCTGAAAATGCGCGCGGACATGGCCACCTCGTTCTTGTGCAAGGCAGCATCGCCACCCTTCGCCCGTCATTACTGCGCAATGCGCACGGCGGCAAGGTTTTTGCTCTCGCAGGTTTTTGCACTTGCCATGCACCACCGAAATGAATAGGCAACAGACCGTTCGGAGTGTAGCGCAGCCTGGTAGCGCATCTGGTTTGGGACCAGAGGGTCGGGAGTTCGAATCTCTCCACTCCGACCATCCCCTCACAGCCCAATGCCCGGCGCAGCCATATGGTCACTTGCTCCGGCTCCGGTCGTGGATTCGTGGCCGGTTCGGCAACAGGGGGTTCAGATGCTTGGAATGGATGCCTGGGTGTCGCTTTTCGGACCGGCCTACTTTGCCTATGCCGGCATCACCGTTCCGTTCATGGTGACGTGGGCAATTGCCTGCGCCGCGCTGGCGATGTGGAACAACCGTGAAAGCCGCAGACAGGCGAGGCAGGCCCCAGGCGCCGTCGTCTCCCGCTCCTGGCGTGTCAGTATCGGAATGTTTGTGCTGGTCGCCGCCGGCTATATCGCCGCTCACTCTGCCGTCTACCTCGCGGTCCGTCATTTCGCCGTAATGTGGCTCTGAGACTGACCTCTCAGCTAAATCTCGAATTCGCCCTGCCCTTCATCCATGGCGTTGACGGTTTCGGCTGCCAGCGCCCTGGTGATCGGCGTCTTGCGTTCGAGCGCGGTCCGGTCGAGCCGCTCCACCACGCGCATCGCTGTCGCCAGCGAGCGCTCGATACGGCGGACCAGATACTGCACGACATGCGGTTCGACTTCGATCTGACGGTCGGCGAAGAGTTTTGTGATGACGCCGGCGAGCAGGAGATCGTCGGGCTCATGAATTTCGACTGTCGCCGCCGCTTTCAGCCGTGAGGCGAGATCAGGCAGCGTGACGCGCCAGGCGGACGGGAAGCGGCGCGCCGTCAGGAGCAGCGTCGACCCGGCACCACGCACCGTATTGATCAGATGGAACAGGCCCTGTTCATCGACCGCGCCGGTATCGACATCGTCGATCAGCGCCGGCCGCGCGCCGAGATTGGCAATGCTGTCGCCGATGCGCCTGGCGTCGACCGCCACCGCATTGACACGCGCGCGCCAGATCGAGGCCAGATGCGTCTTGCCCGAACCCGCGGGACCGGCCAGCACCACCACCGGCGATGGCCAGTCCGGCCAGCGGTCGACCAGCGCCACGGCCTGGTTGTTGGTGCCGGAGACGACGAGTTCGTCGCGCGAATAGCCGGTGCCATGGCCGAGATCGAGCGGCAACTGGCGTGGCGGGTCGGGTGGCTGGGCGGGCACTTCAGCGACGCGGTTGCGTGCGGTGGCCGCCGCCGCGATCGGCCGGGAGCTGCGGCAC
>NZ_RZQI01000550.1:0-4078 GCF_003998335.1 Mesorhizobium sp. M7A.F.Ca.CA.002.05.1.1
GAGCGATACGGCGCTGCCTGAAAAAGTCGCCTACGTGCCTATGTCCAAACCGGGAGCTGCCTTTCCGCTGACCACGCCGGCGGGCGCCGAAACCATCGTTGGAAACACGCCGCAATCGCTGACGCAGCAGGCACAGACCGCGCCGCAAACCGACGCGGTCGCCCAGCAGATTGCCGCGGTCGACGGCGACGTGGCGGCGCCGAAGCCCGCTGCCGCTCCGGCCATGAACAACCCGGTCTATGTGACGGCTGGCGAGATGCCGCAGGCCGAAGCACCAAAGAAGAAAGGCTTCCTCGCCTCGATGTTTGGCGCAACGCCAGCCTCGGCGACACCAGCCCCCATCATCAGCAACGCCCGGACGGGCGAGCAGCCCCCGGCGCAGGCAAAAGCGACGCCAGCAGCGGCAAAGCCGATCATCACGCTGGCCTCGGCCAATTCCACGGCCAAGCCGGTGCAACTGGCTTCGCTCGGCGACGATAGCAATCACATCACGGGTAGCGACGCCCTGCCCGGCGTGCGCCAGACGGCCCTGTTCGAGATCAAGCGCAAGTCCGGCCTCGACGACGAAAGCGACGTCGACCTCAACGAGGATGAGGGGCCAATCGGCGGCTCCTATCAGGTTGCGTCAGCCGCCGGCATGGCCCGGTTGGCGCCCAACGGGCTGCTCAAGCAGAACGAGAGCGTCGATGTGGCCTGCCTGAAGCCGTCGCTGGTGCGCGTGCTGAAGACGATCGAAGGCCACTACGGCCGCAAGATGACGGTGACGTCGGGCTATCGCGACCCGGCCCGCAACCGGCGCGCCAACGGGGCCAAGAATTCGCTGCACATGTATTGCGCCGCCGCCGATATCCAGGTTCCCGGCGTTTCGAAATGGGAACTGGCGAGCTACATCAGAAGCATGCCCGGCCGCGGCGGCGTCGGCACGTACTGCCACACAGAATCGGTTCACGTCGACGTCGGCCCCGAGCGCGACTGGAACTGGCGCTGCCGCCGGCGCAGCGGCGGTGACGGCTAGTCTAGCAGACGGTCTTAGGCCTATTAGCAGCCAAGATCGTACCGGTGACCATTCTGAGCATTCGGGATTAGCCGAAGCCTCCCACAAACTTCGTCATCCTAGGGCGAAGTAGGGCGAGGCTCCGTCGCGGAGACCCTGGGATGACGAAACGATGGGTGTCGCCGCTAATTATCAAAGCCTGCCAACCCTCGGGAAATCGTTGATTTGGCTGGCCCGGAAAAAAGTTGTCCAAGGTGGCACCTGACGGGTTGCCGGTTGCGCACAACACCAGTATAAGCCGCTTCGTCTGAGCGCGCCCATCGTCTAGCGGTTAGGACACCGCCCTTTCACGGCGGTAACAGGGGTTCGATTCCCCTTGGGCGTACCAGAAAAATAATGCGTTTAGCGCAAACCTCCCTCCCAATGTGGCCAATTTCGCCTGGCTCTCTGCCGCGGTCTTCAACTGACGCGCAGTCTTCCGCGATCACACCATAGGCTAACGCGGCCACACAGGTCATAATCCTGCTACAAAGTGGTCGATTCCTCAGGGATGTAGCCGCTCCAAGAGCCCGCCGCAGGTCGCCCCCGTGGCGGGCTTTTCATTACACGGTCGAGTTGGGTTCTCGGGCACCGCGACAATGAGAAAGCCCCGCAGTGGTAAGCCCGCATTTATTGCCTGGTTTCCCGGCTTTAAACAGCTGACTGCGAGGTGTACGGATTCGGGCAAAAAAGCCGGATACTACCTGATTAAGGCGAGCCACCACGGTCAAAGAGTGGGTGTTGCAACCCCCTCGAGCGCAATGATCCTGGTGTTGGCGCAACGCTTCCGGATTTCAATAAGGCGGGCGTATTCCGCCGAATTGTACCAGCCCATCAACGACGTCATGTCGGGGAATTCGATAATAACCAAACGGTGTGGCTCCCAATCGCCCTCCAAGACTTTGGTCGCACCGCCACGACCTAGATATCTCCCACCATAACGCTCCTCGGTGGCTGGCACATCCCGCCGGTATTCCTCGAACGCGGCAGCGTTCTTTACGTCTACATCCGCTATCAGATAAGCGGCCATTTGCGCTTCCTCCTTCTCGACGGCGCCCGACCGTTACGCTCCGGTCGCGGGGGCGACGCCCGCCGGTCAAGACGCCCCTCTTCAGCGCTTCACCGGCAACCGCCGATGCGAAGTCAAAAGCCTGTTATAATCCACGGATTGGCGTCGTATCCGAGGCGCGGCTCTGCTTTTGCGCCGCTATCTCCCGATTTGGCGGTTCCGGTGAAACCACAGTCCAGATTTGGTGCGGACTTCTTGGCTGACGGGTTGGTGGAACATAAAGCGGCGGCGTCACTGACCGCCGCCTTCTTTTCCTTGGCAACAGCGACACCAGCCGCAGCGAAAACGACAGCCGCGCAAAATACAGCCACTCTCATTGGAACCCCCACATTGCACCCGACGGATGGTCGGACATGACCTAGCGTCACCTTAATATTAGCACTACGAAATATATTATCTAGCCCCGTGCCATCAAAAGCAGGCTGAGTGCCAAGCTTGCATCGTGACCGCCAAAACCGGTGCCGATCTGGACACCAGCCGGCATGAGTCGCATTCTGCTCGTGGAGAAAGACGTGGATCGACAAAACACAGGGGCTGATCAGGCCAAACGCTGGCGGGACCGGGCCCTGCGCAGTCGCCGGAGGCGTCTGTCACACAACATTGTGTCGTGGGCGCTGATCCTCAATGGCGATAACCATTCTCGGTGGTCTGATCGCGCTCAAGGCGTACAAGTAAGCAGAGCCCCAGCGCGCGAGGCTATCAGGCCGCAGCCTAGCCGCTGCCAAGCAGCGGCACGGTAACGGTTGTCGCGTAGTTGATCGGGAAGGAACTGAAGTAGGGGAAGTCGATGACGAAGGCATAGGCCGCGGTCAGATGCGCCATGCGGAAGCCGCCGCTCACGGGGTCGATGGCGATGGTGACGTTCACGTCCTTGAACCCCAAGGCCTGCAATTTCTGCGTGGCGATCGATTGAATATCGGCCTGGGTCAGCGTGTTCTTAAGCTGCAGCGAGCGCGCAGACGTCTCCAGCGTATAGCGAACACTGGAGACCGAGTGCATCGACCAGCCAAAGGCGAATATTCCGAACAGCAGCATGACAAGGAAGGGCGCGATCAGCGCGAACTCCAGCCCGGCCCCGCCCGATCGATCCCGCCGGAACGCGCTTACCCTAGCGGACACGGATCGTCTCCTGGTGACCGATTACAGTGGAAGTGGCAAATGGGCCGAAGGCAATTGGCGGCACCCAGGTGCCCGATGCCTGTATCTGGACATAGACCGCCGGCACCTTCGGCCCACTGCACATGGTGGACGCGTCGACCACCGTCGCCCCGCACATACGGATGCGGCTTAGCGTGACCTGGCCGTCTTCCGGCCGATTTTCCCAACTCGCAATGGCAAGGGCCTGGGTCGCCGCATCATCGGTCGATCCGCTCATGACCAGGTTCGCGGCGGTCTTCACACCGGCGCGCATCGACAGTGAACTCGTTACGTAGGACCAGCCGTCCAGAATACCAAGCAGCACCAGGCACAGAATGGGCAGCACCATCGCGAACTCGACCGCCGCAACGCCCGAATCATCACCAAGGATCGGCATCGATGGGCGCCCCACGGAGCTACTCGGACAGTGCCACGGACCGCGCGGCTGGAATGTTGGGCACTCCGAGGCTCGAGCAATCCTGATTGATGGTTGAGTTACCGGACCATTGGATCGTATTGGCGACGACCCTGGTGCAGCCGCCATTGCCCGAGAAGTTGCCAAGATAGTTCACTTGCTGCTTGGGGAAGTAGATGGCCCCGGTCAAAAGCGAGTCCGCTGTGCCGTTGAATGTGCTGGATGCGATCATGCCGGTCCTGTCGCCGTAGAACAGAACGCCTGAGTAGGTGCCCGAAGTCGACGCGCTGAGCTTCACGGACGCATTGCCATTCATGCTGACGGTCGAACTGCCCGACATGAAGATGGTCACCCCGCTGCCGGTGATGGCTGCGTTGGCGTTTATCTTGAAACTGCCCTGGACGACATAGACGCCGGGCGAAAG
>NZ_RZQI01000054.1:0-13358 GCF_003998335.1 Mesorhizobium sp. M7A.F.Ca.CA.002.05.1.1
GGATATGCTGGTCGAGCGACTGAGCCGGAAGGGCATTGCGCACTCCACGAGCGCGGGGACTATCGCCCGCCGCCAACGCATCCAGCCCGCTTTTCAGGGGGGCGACGTCAGGCAAGGGCGCCTGTCGCGTCCTATCCTGCAGGTCTGGCAGCGCAATTGCCGCGCCTGGCATCGGAATGGCTGAGGTGACCCGTACGTCCACGCTACCGCTGATCGCCATGCCCGGCATCAGCGCGAGCGTGGCGCCAAGCAGCGCGAGAATATGAGACCGACCGCCCGGCATGATCCTTAAGTCTTTCCTTGTCCTGGCATTCCCCAAGCAGGCGAAGATGCCTCGAAGCCTAAACTTAGGTCGTGAAGAGCTCGTAAACAAAGGGTTAGCGAGGCCGTTCGAATTGCGCTTGCTGGCACCATGGCAATGCTTGCCGCGCAACCATGTCGAGACTATGGTGCGCCGCTTCGCTTTCGGCTAGAAGGCGCGCACGATAAAGCACCGATGCATGTCGCCCCAAAGTGAATACCGGTTTTGGGGCAACGGCATGCATGAACAAACAAGTCCCAAGGAGTTGGACGATATGCTGAGAGGCTCGCTTACTGCGCTCGTGACACCGTTCGAAAAGAGCGGGCGTTTCGACGAGAAAGCCTTTCGCGCGTTCGTCGAATGGCAACTCTCAGAGGGCACGACGGGCCTGGTGCCGGTCGGCACCACCGGCGAGTCGCCGACGCTGTCGCATGACGAGCACCGCCAGGTCGTCAAGGTGTGTATCGAGGTGGCCAAGGGCCGCGTTCCGGTCGTCGCCGGCGCCGGCTCCAACAACACCGAGGAAGCAGTCGGCCTCGTGCAGTATGCCGAGAAGGCCGGCGCCGATGCCGCCCTCGTCGTCACACCCTACTACAACAGGCCGACACAGCGCGGTCTTTACGAGCATTTCGCGGCGGTCGCCAAGGCGACCAAGCTGCCGATCATCATCTACAATATCCCGCCGCGCTCGGTCATCGACATGATGCCGGAGACGATGGGCCGGCTCGCGCACGACTTCAAGAATATTGTCGGCGTCAAGGATGCCACCGGCAAGGTCGAACGGGTCTCCGAGCAGCGCGCCACGTGCGGCAAGGATTTCATCCAGCTTTCGGGCGAGGACGCTTCGGCGCTCGGCTTCAACGCCCATGGCGGCGTCGGCTGTATTTCGGTGACGTCGAACGTCGCGCCGCGGCTCTGCGCCGAATTCCAGGAGGCAACGCTTGCCGGCGACAGCGTCAGGGCGCTGGATCTGCAGGATCGCCTGCTGCCGCTGCACAAGGCGATCTTCATCGAGCCTGGCGTTTCCGGCGCCAAATATGCGCTGTCGAAGCTAGGCAAGGTCGAAAACGTGCTGCGCTCGCCGCTGGTGACGATCGAACAGTCGACTGCCGACAAGATCGATGCGGCTATGAAGCACGCCGGCTTGATTAATTAGCGAGCCCGTTTGGAAACTCTACTCCTGCGGCCATCTGAAGGCGTCACCTGCGCTTCCGGTGCTCACGTACTATATGTACGCTCCGCTCCGGTTCTCGATGACACCATCATCTGACTCGCAGGAGCGAGTTTCGAAACGGACTCTAAGCATCATGAACCAGGTCAGAAAAGCCGATCCCAACAACAAGACCGTTTCGGAAAACCGTAAGGCGCGGTTTTCCTATGAGGTGCTTGACACGGTCGAGGCCGGTCTGGTGCTGACCGGCACCGAGGTCAAGTCGCTGCGCCAGGGCCAGGCCAACATCCAGGACAGCTATGCCTCGGTCGAAGGCGGCGAGATCTGGCTGATCAATTCCTATCTGCCGGAATATCTGCAGGCCAACCGCTTCAACCATGAGCCGCGCCGGCGCCGCAAGCTGCTGCTCAACAAGCGCGAGATGGCGAAACTGTCACAGAGTGTCGACCGCGAAGGCATGACACTGGTGCCGCTGAAAATCTATTTCAACGACCAGGGCCGCGCCAAGCTGCTGCTCGCTGTCGGCCGCGGCAAGAAACTGCACGACAAGCGCGAATCCGAGAAGCAGCGCGATTGGTCGCGCGAGAAGGGCCGGCTGTTAAAAGAGCGTGGGTAGGCGGGGCCATTCGCTTGAAGAACCGGATTGTCCTCTTTGGTTTGGCCAGCCTGGTCTTGTTGTGTTTCCTTGCAGCAGGCGGCTATCTCTATTTCAGGTCATTCTCGCCGGATCGCGATAAATATCCGGTCAGGGGCATCGACGTCTCCCATCATCAGGGCCAGATCGATTGGCGGCGCGTAGCCGCCGATGATGTCGCCTTTGCCGTCATCAAGGCGACCGAAGGCGGCGATCATGTCGATGATGCTTTCGCACGGAATCTGGAAGAGGCCCGGGCCGCCGGTCTCGCCGTCGGCGCCTATCACTTTTTCACCTTTTGCCGGCCGGGTGCGGACCAGGCGAAGAATTTCATCTCGGTGGTGCCGCACGATCAGTCCCTGCTGCCACCCGTGGTCGATATCGAATTCGGCGGCAACTGCCCGCAGCGGCCGACGCCCGAACAATTGAACGCCGAACTGGCCGCGTTCCTCGCTCCAGTCGAGGCGGCGTTCGGCAAGCCTGCGATTGTCTATCTGACCGACGATGCAGCAGAAGCCTATGCCGGGCGCATTGCTGCCCGTCCGCTCTGGCTCCGCTCATTGCTCCTGGAGCCGGATCGCAACGACTGGGTCTACTGGCAGTACCACAACAGGGGTCGCGTTGACGGCATCAATGGCGATGTCGACCTGAATGTGCTGCAGGGTGGGCCAGCCATGTTGGATGCGCTGAATGCACTGCCGCACTGAGTTGATGTCTGCGGACACCAACTCTAATTACTGCAAAAACATTTATGTCCGCAAGAATTCCGCTATCTGGCTGAAAACGCTAACGAACATCGCTTCGGTCAGCACGCCGGTGTTGGTGTTGTAGCGTGAGCAGTGATAGCTCGAAAACAGCGTGACGCCACCGGCCGGCAGCTGCCCGCCATGCTTGAACGGGTAGGCGGCGACGCGCCCACCCAGCGCCCGCACCGTCGACTGATGCGCGATCGATCCCAGTGCCAGCACGGCGCGCAAATTAGGGAACCGGGCGATCGTCGGCACCAGGAATGTCCGGCAGGTGGCAATCTCCGCGCCCACCGGCTTGTTCTCAGGCGGCACGCAGCGCACGGCATTGGTGATCGCCGTGCCGACAAGCTCCAATCCGTCGTCGGGTCTGGCCTTGAATTCGCCGCGTGCAAAACCGTGCGAAATCAGGGTCGAGTAGAGCAGGTCGCCGGCATAGTCGCCGGTGAACGGGCGGCCCGTTCGGTTGGCACCGCGAAGGCCGGGCGCCAGCCCGACGATCAGCAGTTGGACCGTCGCGTCACCTTCCGAGGGCAGGAAAGTCGGCACCGGCGCATTGAACCAGGATGGTTCGCGCTGCCGCCACTCGGCGATGAAGTCGTGCAGCCGCGGGCAGAGCGGGCAGTCGCGACTAGGCTCTGAGGCGCAAAGGGCGGTCAAGGCGACCGGCCTCAGTAATCATCCTCGTCGACTTCGGCCGGCTCGGGCCTGCGCACCGGCCGCTCGGACGGATCGCGGCCAACGTCGTTCTTCAAGGTCGTCAGGTCGATGAAATGGTCGGCCTGGCGGCGCAGATCGTCGGAGATCATCGGTGGCTGCGAGGCCATGGTCGAGACGATGGACACCTTGCGGCCGCGCCGCTGCAGCGCCTCGACCAGCGTGCGGAAATCGCCGTCGCCGGAAAAGATGACATAGTGGTCGACGACATCGGCGAGCTCCAGCGCATCGACCGTGAGCTCGATGTCCATATTGCCCTTGATCTTGCGGCGGCCGGTCGAGTCGGTGAATTCCTTGGCCGGCTTGGTGACCACCTTGAATCCGTTATAGTCGAGCCAGTCGATCAGCGGACGGATCGAGGAGTATTCCTGATCCTCGACCAGCGCCGTGTAATAATAGGCGCGCAGAAGATAGCCACGTTTCTGGAAGCTCGACAGGAGCTTGCGATAGTCGATGTCGAAGCCGAGCGCGCGCGACGTCGCATAGAGATTGGCGCCGTCGATGAATAGGGCGATTTTTTCACGAGGGTCGAACATGGAAAATATTCCTTCTCGAAATAAACGGCCGTCTAAACGAAATGCGATAGCGACGTTCGGTCAGGCTCATAATAAACCGGCTGACCTCTACGCATCCGAGATAGCGCCAGATTCACGGCAATCCAAGGGCGCGTGCGGCACTGCAAGCAATTGTGATCGGGACACCGAACACATAGGCACAGCCAGTTTTGCCGAATCGGGTGTTTGAACGAAGGATTGGGCGCCCTGCAGCCCGGCCATTGCCATGATGCTTGTATTTTGGCGGCGTTCGGGTTATGGACCGCGCCTGTTTTCCATCAAATCCATCGCATGAAAGGGGCAATCCATGGCCCGCGTAACCGTTGAAGATTGCATCGACAAGGTCGACAACCGCTTCGAACTGGTGCTGCTTGCCGGCCACCGTGCCCG
Organism: Mesorhizobium sp. M7A.F.Ca.CA.002.05.1.1; assembly: GCF_003998335.1. NCBI lineage: Bacteria > Pseudomonadati > Pseudomonadota > Alphaproteobacteria > Hyphomicrobiales > Phyllobacteriaceae > Mesorhizobium > Mesorhizobium sp. M7A.F.Ca.CA.002.05.1.1. The sequence goes on from NZ_RZQI01000054.1 coordinate 4,514, forward strand.
GCAGATCAGCCAGGGCGCGCCGATCACCGTGCCGCGTGACAACGACAAGAACCCGGTCGTGGCGCTGCGCGAGATCGCCGATGAGACGCTGTCGCCCGACGACCTCAAGGAAGATCTGATCCATTCGCTGCAGAAGCATGTCGAGGTCGACGAGCCCGAGGCCGACGGCGAGGCGATTGCCGATCAGACCGGCACCGCCGTTGCTGCCACCGACGCCGATGACGCCGAGGAGAACATCACCTTCGACCGCATGACCGAGGAAGATCTCCTGGCCGGCATCGAGGGTCTGGTGCCACCGGAAAAAAGCGACGACTACTAAGAGCCTGGATCAAGCATCCGGCACTTCCGTCCTGGCAGTTTCGTGGCTATCTATGACATGCGCCGTACAGCAGTGCGGCGCATGATTCATTTCACCGCTGCGAGATCCCGCCCATGATGCGTCAGTATGAGCTTGTCGAGCGCGTCCAGCGCTACAAGCCTGACGTCAACGAGGCGTTGCTCAACAAGGCCTATGTCTATGCCATGCAGAAGCATGGCCACCAGAAGCGCGCTTCCGGCGACCCGTATTTCTCGCACCCGCTCGAAGTCGCCGCCATCCTCACCGAGATGCATATGGACGAGGCGACGATCGCGGTCGCCCTGCTGCACGACACGATCGAGGACACGACCGCCACACGGGCTGAGATCGACGATCTGTTCGGCCCCGAAATGGGCAAGCTGGTCGAGGGCCTGACCAAGCTGAAGAAGCTCGATCTCGTCTCGAAGAAGGCCGAGCAGGCGGAAAACCTGAGAAAGCTTCTGCTGGCGATTTCAGAAGATGTCCGCGTGCTGCTGGTCAAGCTCGCCGACCGCCTGCACAATATGCGCACCCTCGACCACATGCCGGAGGCCAAGCGCCTGCGCATCGCCGAGGAGACGATGGATATCTACGCGCCGCTGGCCGGCCGCATGGGCATGCAAGGCATGCGCGAGGAGCTGGAAGAGATCGCCTTCCGCTTCATCAATCCGGAAGCCTATCGCGCCGTCACCGCACGGCTTGCCGAAATCTTCGAGCGCAACAAGGGCGTGCTGACGGACATCGAAAAGGCGCTGTCCACGCTGTTCGAGAAGCATGCGATCAACGCCGGCGTGAAGAGCCGGCAGAAGAAGCCGTGGTCGGTGTTCCGCAAGATGGAGGCCAAGGCGCTGTCCTTCGAGCAGCTCTCGGATATTTTCGGCTTCCGCGTCGTCGTCGACACGGTCGAGGATTGTTACAGGGCGCTTGGCGCCATCCACACCGCGTGGTCGATGGTGCCCGGCCGCTTCAAGGACTACATCTCGACGCCGAAGCAGAACGATTATCGGTCGATCCACACCACCATCGTCGGCCCGTCGCGCCAGCGTGTCGAGCTGCAAATCCGCACCCGAGAGATGAACAAGATCGCCGAATACGGCGTCGCTGCCCATTCGATCTACAAGGACACCGGCGGCAAGACGAATGGCGCCGCCCACGCGATTTCGAAGGAAACCAACGCCTACGCCTGGCTGCGGCGCACCATCGAGCAGCTTGCCGAGGGCGACAATCCCGAGGATTTCCTCGAAAATACCAAGCTGGAGCTGTTCCAGGACCAGGTGTTCTGCTTCACCCCGAAAGGCATGTTGATTGCGCTGCCGCGCGGCGCGACGCCGATCGATTTCGCCTACGCGGTGCACACCGATGTCGGCGACACCTGCGTCGGTGCCAAGGTCAACGGCCGCATCATGCCGCTGATGACGGAGCTGAAGAACGGCGATGAGGTCGAGATCATCCGCTCCAAGGCGCAGGTGCCGCCGGCGGCATGGGAATCGGTCGTCGTCACCGGCAAGGCGCGCTCGGCCATCCGCCGTGCCACCAAGAACGCCATCCGCAAGCAATATTCGGGTCTCGGCATCCGCATCCTGGAACGCGCCTTCGAGCGTGCCGGCAAGACCTTCACCAAGGAGAGCCTGAAGCAGGTGCTGCACAGGCTGGCGCGCAAGGACATCGAGGATGTGCTGGCCTCCGTCGGGCGCGGCGAGCTCGCCTCCACCGACGTCATGAAGGCGGTATTCCCCGACTACAAGGATGAGCGCGTCACTACGGCCGTCCCCAAGCCGCGCGAGGAGGGCTGGTCGAAGATCCGCAATGCCGCCGGCATGTTGTTCCAGATTCCGGGTCGTGCCGCGCGCAAGGACAAGGACCAGCCACGCGATGGCGCCGTGCCGATTCGCGGCGTGCGCGGCGATCTGCCGGTGCGTTTCGCGCCGGAAGGGGCAGTGCCTGGCGATCGCATCGTCGGCATCGTCCAGCCGGGCACCGGCATCACCATCTATCCGATCCAGTCGCCGGCGCTGCAGGCGTTCGATGACCAGCCCGAGCGCTGGATCGACGTGCGCTGGGACATCGATGAGCGCACCAAGGAACGCTTTCCGGCGCGTGTCTCGGTCACCGCCATCAACGCGCCGGGGTCACTCGCCGATATAGCGCAGGTGGTTGCCTCGAACGACGCCAATATCCATACGCTGTCGATGGTGCGCACTGCGCCCGACTTCACCGAAATGCTGATCGATCTCGAAGTCTGGGATCTCAAGCACCTCAACCGGCTGCTGTCGCAGCTCAAGGACAATTCGAGCGTCAGCGACGCAAGACGCGTAAATGGCTAGATCATGCTCCGGTTTCGGACAAAGTCATGGTCAATCAAAAAGAGGCAGAAATGAACACCGATGAAGTGCTGGGCATTTTCCGCGAGGCGGGTGCTGTTCTGGAAGGGCATTTCATTTTGACCTCGGGCCTGCGCAGTCCGGTCTTCCTGCAGAAGGCGCGCGTGTTCATGCATGCCGACAAGACCGAGCTACTGTGCAAGGCGCTGGCGGAGAAAATCCGCGCAGGCGTGCCCGGCAAGATCGACTATGTCGTCGGCCCGGCGATCGGCGGGCTGATCCCAGCCTACGAGACCTCGCGCCATCTCCGCGTGCCGGCGATCTGGGTCGAGCGGGAAGGCGGCGAGTTCCGCTTGCGCCGCTTCGAGATCGCCAGGGGTTCGCGTGTCGTCATCGTCGAGGACATCGTCACCACTGGCCTGTCGATCCGAGAGACCATCGAGTGCCTGCGCGATCTTGGCGCCGAGGTAGTGGCCGCGGCCTGCATCATCGACCGTTCGGCTGGCAAGACCGATGTCGGTGTGCCGCTCATCGCGCTGGCCGAGTATGAGGTCCCGGCCTATCCGGCCGACCGGCTGCCGCCGGAGCTTGCCGCCATCCCGGCGATCAAGCCCGGCAGCCGCAACATCTGACGGGGCATTTTTTTCGCCCAACAGTGTGCGGCGGTTTTGGGGAAAGCGACATGCGTGAAGACAAATTGGAAATGATCACCGGCATCGATCATTTCGTGCTGACGGTCGCTTCGCTGGAAGTGACCTGTGAGTTTTACCAGCGCGTGCTGGGTTTTGAGCGCATCGACGCGGCGGATCGGCCGACGGCGCTGGCTTTCGGTATCCATAAGATCAATGTGCATGAGGTCGGCCGCACTTTCGAGCCGAAGGCGAAGTCGCCGGCTCCGGGCTCGAGCGATTTCTGCCTGGTCACGGACGGGCCACTGGATGAGGTCCGTGCCCGGCTCGCGGCCAATGGTGTGGCGGTGGAACTCGGTCCGGTTGAACGTGTCGGGGCCCGCGGTCCGATGATGTCGGTCTATTTCCGCGACCCGGACGGCAATCTGGTCGAGGTCAGCGAATACCTGCCGTAGCGCTGGTGCTCTTCGAAAAAGCGACTGCCAGTTTTCCTTAAATTCGCCGCGATTGTCCAATGTTCGAAGCATGAACCACCCCGAGGGGCGGCGACGAGTGCGCATCGGACAGACGGTGCTTGGTTGTTCTTCTGTCAGCGCGTCGTTATATCATGCTTGCGATTGCCATTGGGTGATCGTCAAGCGCAAGATGTGGCTACCACGCCCGGCTAAGGTGCCGTTGCGGGAGCCGTGGAACGGGAACAGAGTGCTTTTTCGACGCCGCAAGCCTGATGGCCTTTATGAGCGGGTGCGTACCTACCTTTGGCCGCGCCGCTCATTTTCGCGCTCGCTTCAGTATTTTTCCAAGCGCATCCTGCGGCTGAAGGCCACACCGCATGCGGTGGCGGCCGGCGTTGCAGCGGGGGTCTTCGCTTCATTCTTTCCCGTCGGTTTCCATTTCATCATCGCTGCCCTCCTGTGCTGGGTGATCGCCGGCAATCTGGTGGCGGCCGCTCTCGGCGCGGTTTTTTTCGGCAACCCCCTGACCTTCCCGTTGCTATGGGGGGCGTCGTGGGAAACGGGCAAGCTCATCCTGCATGACCGCTTGCCGACGCATGGGCCGCCGGCACATCTGGGCGAGATGTTGCACAACCTCTCCTTCGCGCAATTGTGGAAACCGGTCCTTGAACCGATGCTGATAGGCGCGGTTCCGCTCGGGCTCGCCTTCGGGCTGCTGTTTTACGCCATCACGCGCTGGGGCATGAACGCTTTCCGCGAACAGCGGTGCAAACGTCTGGCCCAGCGCGCAAGCCGGCATGCGCAATCGCCCCATCCCGGCGCAAGCATCGGTTCCACCGCGCGATGATCATCGGCATCGGCAGCGACCTGATCGACATCAGACGCATCGAGAAATCGCTGGAGCGTCACGGCCAGCGCTTCATCCAGAGAATCTACACCGAGGTCGAACAGGCGCGTTCGGACAATCGAGGCGCCCGCGCGGCCTCTTATGCCAAACGCTTCGCCGCCAAGGAGGCCTGCGCCAAGGCGCTGGGCACCGGTATGGCGCAGGGGGTGTTCTGGCGCGACATGGGTGTCGTCAACCTGCCCAGTGGCGCGCCGACCATGGCTCTGACGGGAGGAGCGCAGGCCAGGCTGGACAAGATCCTGCCAAACGGCCATCGGGCGGCAATCCACCTCACCATCACGGATGATTTCCCGCTCGCTCAAGCCTTTGTGATCATCGAGGCGCTGCCCGTCGAAGAAGCGCCACATTGATTGCCTCTGACGACCGGCATTGACGTTGCCCAGCGCGCGCCGAGACTCTATACCATCCAACGCACAATCGAGGACGACATGAGCGTGGCTGAAAAATCCGAGAAGAAATCCGGCGGGCTTGGCGAGACCGTCAGCGTCATCGTCCAGGCGCTTTTGCTCGCCCTGGTCATCCGCACGCTGCTGTTCCAGCCTTTTTCGATCCCGTCGGGATCAATGCGGCCGACGCTTCTTGAAGGCGACTATCTGTTCGTCACCAAATGGTCCTATGGCTATTCGCGGTACTCGCTGCCTTTCGGCCCCGACATCTTTTCGGGCCGTATCTGGGGCGCCGAGCCGAAGCGCGGCGACGTGGCGGTGTTCAAGTTCCCGCCTGATCCGTCCGTCGACTACATCAAGCGCGTTGTCGGCCTGCCGGGTGACAAGATCCAGGTCAAGGACGGCCAGCTGTTCATCAACGGCGTCGGCGTGCCGCGCGTGAAAACAGGCCAGATCGACAATCCCGACATCACCGAGGAATCGCGCCCGATCGATGTCTATCGTGAGACCTTGCCCAACGGCGTCAGCTACGACACGCTCGACCTGAATTCGAACTCGATCGGCGACAACACCCGCGAATTCGATGTGCCGCCCGGCCACTATTTCATGATGGGCGACAACCGGGACAATTCCGCCGACAGCCGTTTCACCGTCGGCTACGTTCCCGCGGAAAATCTGGTTGGCCGTGCCAATCTTGTTTTCTTCTCGATCGCCGGCAAGGCGAGCCCTCTCGAAATCTGGAAATGGCCGTCGCTGATGCGCGCTTCGCGCCTGTTCCACTTCGTCAATTGATGGCTTTGAAGCGTCCGACAGGCGAAACTCTGGCCGGTTTGGTAAAAGCCAAGACCGGCCACGTCTTCAAGGATATCCGCTTGCTCGAGACCGCCTTGACGCATTCCAGTGCGGTCAAGGCCGCCACCAACAACCAGCGTCTTGAATTTCTTGGCGACCGCGTGCTCGGGCTTGTCGTCGCCGATATGCTTTTCGAAAAATTTCCCGATGCGCCGGAAGGTGAAATCGCGCCGCGTTTCAATGCGCTGGTCGATGCGCGGACATGCTCCGAGATCGGCATCGAAATGCAGCTGGAAGATCTGGTCCGCGCCGATTCTGCCTTGAAGATGCGGTCGCGTGGCTCGGGCGGAAACTATCTGGCGGATGCGGTCGAAGCCCTGATCGCGGCGGTTTACGTTGACGGTGGCATCGAGGCCGCGCGGCGGTTTGTCCTGCGCTACTGGGAACCGCGCTCGCATACGGTGATCACAAAGCCGCTCAATCCGAAATCCGATCTGCAGGAATGGATTGCCAAGACCAGCGATATCAGACCCGAATACGTGATCGAAAAGCGCGAAGGCCCGGACCACCAGCCCGTCTTCACCGTGTCCTTGCAGGTCCGCGGTTTTGCGCCGATAAGCGGCACTGGCGGCTCCCGCAGGGTTGCCGAAGAAGCGGCGGCTTCGGCATTTCTTGTGCGCGAAGGCGTCTGGGCCACCACATCGGCCCAAAAATCGGAGGGCGCGCGACCCTCCAGTGAAGGGAGTGCGGCATGACCGCTACCGAAGAGCCGGCGACCGCAGCCGCCGCCACGCATTCCGGTTTTGTCGCGCTGATCGGCGCGCCCAATGCGGGCAAGTCGACGCTGGTCAACCAATTGGTGGGCGCCAAGGTGTCGATCGTCACCCACAAGGTGCAGACGACCCGCGCCATCGTGCGCGGCGTCGCCACGCATGACAATGCGCAGATCGTTTTTGTCGACACGCCCGGCATCTTCAAGCCGAAGCGGAGGCTCGACACGGCGATGGTGACCACCGCCTGGGGCGGGGCCAAGGACGCCGACATCGTGCTGCTTTTGATCGATGCCGAACGCGGCATCAGGGGCGACGCCGACGCCATCCTCGAACGGCTGAAGGATGTGCGCCAGCCGATGGTGCTGATCCTCAATAAGGTCGACCGCGTCAAGCACGAAGCGCTGCTCGCTCTGTCGGCGGCAGCGAACGAAAGGGTGCCGTTCAAGCGCACCTTCATGGTGTCGGCGCTGACCGGTTCCGGCTGCAAGGACGTGCTCGATTATCTGGCCGAGGCTCTGCCGGTCGGCCCCTGGTACTATCCGGAAGACCAGATCTCGGACCTGCCGATGCGCCAGCTCGCGGCCGAGATCACGCGCGAGAAGCTGTATCTAAGGCTGCATCAGGAACTGCCCTATTCCTCGCATATCGAGACCGAGAAATGGGAAGAGAAGCCGGATGGCTCGGTGCGCATCGACCAGACCATCTATGTTGAGCGCGACAGCCAGAAGAAGATCGTTCTTGGCCACAAGGGCGAGACAATCCGCGCCATCGGCCAGGCGGCACGCATGGAGATAGCGGGCATCCTCGAACAGAAGGTGCACCTGTTCCTGTTCGTCAAGGTGCGCGAGAACTGGGGCGACGACCCTGAGCGCTATCGCGAGATGGGGCTCGAGTTTCCGCGCTAGGCTCGATGGTCAGCAAGCCGAACATCGACATAGCGCTTGTCAGCCGATTGATCGCCACGCAGTTTCCCCGTTGGAAGGAGCTTGCGGTCAGGCCCGTCGAGTTTGGCGGCTGGGACAACAGGACCTTTCATCTCGGCGACGAGATGACCGTGCGGCTGCCAAGCGCCGCGGCCTATTCCCTGCAGGTGGAAAAGGAGCATCGCTGGCTGCCGAGGCTCGCACCTCTGTTGCCGCTGCCGATCCCGGTGCCGCTGGCGATGGGAGTTCCGGCCGAAAGCTATCCCTGGCACTGGTCCGTTTACCGCTGGATCGAAGGCGAGACGGCAGAGCGCGAGCGTATCGCCAGCTTGCCGCGATTCGCGACCGACCTGGCCGCGTTCCTGGTCGCCTTGCAAAGGATCGATGCCACTGGCGGACCGGCGCCGGGACAACACAACTTCTTTCGCGGCGGAGCACTCAGCGTCTACGATGGCGAAACCCGGCAAGCGATTGCAGCCCTCGACGGCAAGATCGATACGGTCGCAGCCCGCGCGGTGTGGGAGGCAGCACTTGCCGCGCCATGGCACGGTGCGCCGGTCTGGTTCCACGGCGACGTCAGTTGCGGAAACCTGCTGGTCAGGCAAGGCCGGTTGGGCGCGGTGATCGACTTCGGAACCTCCGGCGTTGGCGATCCCGCCTGCGATCTGGCGATTGCCTGGACATTGTTTGAAGGCAAAAGCCGGGAGGCGTTTCGCGCCGGCCTTCCAGCCGATGAGGCGATGTGGGCGCGTGGTCGTGGCTGGACGCTTTGGAAGGCGCTGATCACGGTAGCTGGACAGATCGACGTCTACCCTGTCGAGGTTGAAAAATCCCGTCATGTGATCGATGAGGTGCTTGCCGATCACGCGCGGCGGGGGTGAGGCGCCAAACGTTCAAGGCGCTCTCGCCCACCAGATCCTGATCCTGTCGCCGATCCATCCGCCCCGTATGGCGCGACCAGGGACATTCTGGCCGAGGCGATGCTTTCCCGGACCTATGCGTGCCCACCCGCCTGATCGAGGCGGGGGGAGCGCATCGCCTGCGTCGTTCAGGTCGACTGAGAGGGCGTCACGGAGGAATCGTTTTTCAACGGCTGGCTGCTGTCACAATCGGCGACACGACGGCACTCCAGGAAGTTTCGACCGCCTTGGAGGGGGCAGACACCCTTGGAAGCGTCATCCCGCTTTTCGCCTCGGTATCAGAGCGGGATTTGCAGATGGGCGTTATCTGGCAACAGAAGGGGAGGCGGCAAGAATCAAATAAATTTCGACAGAATTGAGGTATATTTTGCGTATTATGCTGCCATTTTGGAAATATAACAC
>NZ_RZQI01000551.1:0-4077 GCF_003998335.1 Mesorhizobium sp. M7A.F.Ca.CA.002.05.1.1
ATTGTGCGCGGCGCACAGGACCTGCCAGGCCAGAAGCTGTTCCAGTATCTCGATGAGGACGGCAACAGGCGGCCGGTCCGCTCCGAGGACGTCAACCGCTATATCCGTGAGGCGGTCGGTGACGCCTTCAGTTCGAAGCATTTCCGCACCTGGGGCGGCACCATTCACGCCGCGTCGCTGTTTGCCCAAACGGAACTGCCGCAAAGCCAGGCACAGCGAAACAGGGCGATGAACAGCGTCATCGACAAGGTTGCCGAGCGGCTGGGCAATACGCGCGCCGTCTGCCGCAAATGCTATATCCATCCGCGGGTCTTCGAAGCGTGGTCCGAGGGGCGGTTGCTGAATGAAATGGCACAAGCCAACAAACGCAAACGCTCCATCGATGGTCTCGATGACGAGGAAGCTCTCGTGCTGCGATGGCTGAAACTGGGAGAAAGCTGACCGGCGCGGCTGGCCGTGGCCAAATCCGTCTACATCTGGATTTTTTTATCGACGTCGTGTCGGGATCGGTCTTACTGTTTCGTCCTTTGACAGAGAAAAGGACCCGCCATGCTCTACGCAATCCTCTGCTATGCCTCCGAAGATGTCGTCTGCTCCTGGAGCAAGGCACAGGACGACGAGGTCATGGCCAATCTCCTCGACGTTCAGGACAAGTACGCCAAGGCTGGTCGGCTCGGCCCGGTGGCACGGCTTCTGCCGACGACCGCCGCGACGACCCTGAGAAAGGTCAAGGGCGAATCGGTCGTCATCGACGGGCCGTTCGCCGAGACCAAGGAACAGTTCCTCGGCTTCTACACGCTCGAATGCGCCGATCTCGACGAGGCGGTGGAGTTCGCCCGCGAGCTTTCCGAAGTCAACCCGAGCGGCGGCTCCTATGAGATCCGGCCGGTCTCGATCTTCAATCCCGCCAAGGTTTCCGCATGACCGAAATGGCCTGGATCAGCTCCGCGATCAGCGCCGCCCGCCCGCAGGCGATGGGTGCGCTGCTGCGTTATTTCCGCGATCTCGATACGGCGGAGGAAGCTTTCCAGGACGCGTGCCTCAGGGCGCTGAAGAACTGGCCGCAGAACGGGCCGCCGCGCGACCCGGCGGCGTGGCTGATCTTCGTCGGCCGCAACAGCGGCATCGATGCGGTGCGCAAGCGCGCCAAGCAGGCGCCGATGCCGGAGGAAGACCAGGTTTCGGATCTGGAGGACGCCGAGAGCGATATCGCCGAGCGGCTGGACGGGGCGCACTACCGCGACGACATATTGCGGCTGCTGTTCATCTGCTGCCATCCTGATCTGCCGGCAACGCAGCAGATCGCGGTGGCGCTGCGCATCGTCTCCGGTCTTACGGTCAAGCAGATCGCGCGCGCCTTCCTGGTTGGCGAAAGCGCCATGGAGCAGCGCATCACTCGCGCCAAGGCGCGCATTGCGGACGCCGGCGTGCCGTTCGAGACGCCGGGCGCGGTCGAGCGGTCGGAACGCCTCGCCGCCGTCGCCGCCATGGTCTACTTGGTCTTCAACGAGGGCTATTCGACCAACAGCGGCGAGGCGCCGGCCCGCGCACCGCTGTGCGAGGAGGCGATCCGGCTGGCACGGCTCCTGCTGCGGTTGTTCCAGACCGAGCCGGAGATCATGGGGCTGACGGCGCTGTTGCTTCTGCAGCATGCGCGCGCACCGGCCCGTTTCGACGAGAGCGGCGAGATCGTGCTGCTCGAAGACCAGGATCGCAGCCTGTGGAGCCGCAAGATGATCGATGAGGGGCTGGCGCTGGTCGACAAGGCGCTACGCCATCGCAAGCCCGGCCCCTACCAGGTGCAAGCGGCGATTGCCGCACTGCACGCGCGGGCCGAAAAGGCGGAGGATACCGACTGGAACGAGATCGACCTGCTCTATCGCTTGCTGGAGCAGATGCAGCCGTCGCCGGTGGTCACGCTCAACCGGGCTGTCGCGGTCTCGAAGGTGCGTGGACCGGCAGAGGCGCTGGCCATGATCGAGCCGCTGGAAGAACGGCTTTCCGGCTATTTCCATTTTTTCGGCCTCAAGGGGGGCCTCTTGATGCAACTCGACCGGGGGGACGAGGCGCGCGTCGCCTTCGACCGCGCCATAGCGCTTGCTAACACGGCGGCGGAAGCGGCACATATCCGCATGCATATCGACCGGCTGATCAGGGACGGTGCGGTACGCCCACCGGCCAAGAAGGCAAACTGAGCGCCATCTGCCCCATCTGGCTCAATCGTGCAGTTTGGGCTTAGACCATGCCGGGGTGGTGATTTTCCCTTGAAACGAGTAATGCCACGCGATGATCGTGCCTGAGGTGCCTTTGTGCACGCGGGCAGCATGACGCCAGGCTTTGACCGGCATGCCTTTTGTGCATGTCGTTGTCCCAAAACCGCGGGGCACTTTTGGGCGACATGCATTATGAGCGACTGGATCTGAAAGGGACAAGAATGACGATAGGCAAGGAAACGACCGAACTGCTGGCGAAACTGGGTGTGGCCAAGGAGACGCTTGTCGGCGGCGACCTGATCGTGCGCAGCCCGGTGACGGGCGAGCAGATCGCGGCGCTGAGGACGATCTCGCCGGCCGAAGCGGCTAAGATCATTGATGCCGCGCACAAGGCCTTCCAAGCCTGGCGCATGGTGCCAGGCCCGCGGCGTGGCGAACTGGTGCGGCTGCTGGGCGAGGAGCTGCGTACGCACAAGGCCGAGCTTGGCCGGCTGGTCTCGATCGAGGTCGGCAAGATCCCGTCCGAGGGCCTCGGCGAAGTGCAGGAGATGATCGACATCTGCGATTTCGCCGTAGGCCTCTCCCGGCAATTGTACGGCCTGACCATCGCCACCGAGCGCCCGGGCCATCGGATGATGGAAACCTGGCATCCGCTCGGCGTCGTCGGCGTCATTTCCGCCTTCAACTTCCCGGTGGCTGTGTGGTCGTGGAATGCCGCCCTGGCACTGGTCTGCGGCGACGCAGTGGTGTGGAAGCCGTCGGAAAAGACGCCGCTGACCGCACTTGCCTGCGAGGCTATCTTCAAGCGTGCGGTCGAGCGCTTCGGCGCGGACGCACCTGATGGCCTGGCGCCGGTGCTGATCGGCGACCGCGCCGTCGGCGAGATCCTGGTCGATCACCCCAAAGTGCCGCTGGTTTCGGCAACCGGCTCGACCCGCATGGGCCGCGACGTCGGCCCGCGGCTGGCCAAGCGCTTTGCGCGCGCGGTGCTGGAACTCGGCGGCAACAATGCCGGCATCGTCTGCCCGACCGCCGATCTCGACATGGCGCTGCGTGCGATTGCGTTTGGAGCGATGGGCACGGCCGGCCAGCGCTGCACGACGCTGCGGCGCCTGTTCGTGCATGACAGCGTCTACGACGCCTTGGTTCCGCGCCTCAAGAAGGCCTACGAGAGTGTGTCTGTCGGCAATCCGCTGGAGACGTCCTCGCTGGTCGGGCCGCTGATCGACAAGGCGGCCTTCGACGCCATGCAGAAGGCGCTGAAGGAAGCCGCTGCCCATGGCGGCAAGGTGACCGGCGGCACGCGGGTCGAGAACGGCCATCCGGATGCGTACTACGTGCACCCGGCGCTGGTCGAAATGCCAAGCCAGGTGTCACCGGTGACGGAAGAGACCTTCGCGCCGATCCTCTACGTGATGAAATATTCGGACTTCGACGCGGTGCTCGACGAGCACAATGCCGTGGGGGCAGGCCTGTCCTCGTCGATCTTCACCCGAGACCTGCAGGAATCCGAGCGTTTCCTGGGTGTCGACGGATCGGATTGCGGCATTGCCAATGTCAACATCGGTACCTCGGGCGCCGAGATCGGCGGTGCCTTTGGCGGCGAAAAGGAAACCGGGGGCGGCCGCGAGAGCGGCTCCGACGCATGGAAGGCCTATATGCGGCGCGCCACCAACACGGTGAACTATTCCAAGGCGCTGCCGCTCGCCCAGGGCGTGTCATTCGATATCGACTGAAAGGCTCGCCGGCTTGGGCATCCCCGCACCGGGGATGCCGCACCGGTCAGCTGCCTGCCGGCGAGTCGAAGGCCTTGACGAACGCGGCATCGATGATAGCCAGCTTGACGGCCTGGGCGGTCATGTAT
>NZ_RZQI01000552.1:0-4077 GCF_003998335.1 Mesorhizobium sp. M7A.F.Ca.CA.002.05.1.1
CTCTGCTAGTGAGTGATTATCGGCTGTGAGGGTCGCGGACCGATTTGGGGGTGTGGGGGACTACAATGAGAATGGGTCGACGAGCCGCAGTTTCGGCTGCGGTAGCCTTGGCGCTGGCAACCGCCTCATGCACGACCTCGCAACAGACACTAGCCAAGAACCCGAGTGCCGTCAGCACTTCAGCCCTTTGTAGAACCTTATCCTCTACGAAGGATGCGAAGTTTCAGGACGATCTCTACGCTGAGCTCGTTCGGCGATCCGTGACTCTCGTCCAATGCGCCGACATGATCAGAAAGCAAAATCAGGCGATAGCTGCCGGTATCGCCATTGCAGCTGTGGGCGCAGCCGTTGCGGTATGCTCGAATAACGACTGTGGCGGGGGCGGATACGGCAGGCCGAATTATTACCAAGGCGCCGATTGGGACGAGTTCTACAACCAATATCGCCAGCTCGTTTGGGCTTGCCGCGATATCGCTACCGGCCAGTTCGTCGACTACAGCAATTGCTTCGGCAAAGCGCAGACAGATTGGCGCTGGCCCGCCAAGTACGCCTACTGAAACACACCAGCAGTCACGAGATTGGATGGCGGAATAGACTACTACATCTACGAGAACTGGACCCACGATCATGGCCGGATCCATCGAGCTGATTGCGGGTTTTGCAACGAGGGTTAAGGCACGCAAGGCTGGAACCGGAGATAGGAACGGCCGCTGGCACGGACCACTTGATCGGGAGGCGGCGTTCGCAAAAGCTGCCCAACTCGATCGCGCCGATATGCGCGCGTCCTCAATATGTGATCCCTAGACGGTCACTTGGACGGGGACCAACACTAATTCCATAGCGGCAAATCGGTCCAGTTCGCGGGGAAGCCCGCGTGACCGATCTTGATATTTGGCGCCACAGGGAATGCCGCCATATGTTCTCTCAGGCGATCCGCCCAGTTGGTCCGCGGGTTAATACGTTTGAGTAGCACCCTCATTATTGCCAATGCCGCATAAGGCCTGCGATTAGCTCCAGCCATCTGCAGCAAATGGTCCAGCTCGCGCATGCAGGATCGAATGCGGCGCATAGACCGCACCGTCGAGACGCATCTGACCGCTGTTTGGCGCAATCACACCGCTGAGAATCTTGACCAGCGTGGATTTGCCGGCGCCGTTTTCGCCGAGCACCGCATGGACTGGCGGCGACACACTCAACAGACTTCCTCAAAAACGCTCTCTTCCATCCCAAAATATGCAGTGAGAACGTTCTCTTTTTTCTCGAAATGCGCTGTGATCAACAGATCATCGACGCTTGAATTGCGGAGCCACATATCTTCGGATTTTCATACCGGGCTGCTGTTTTCAACGGCGGTTCAATGAGACCGCAATGATGATGATGGCTCCTTTGATGACCTCTTGGATGCTGGTCGATAGACCGAGCACGAGAAGACCAAACCCGAGAATGCCTATGAAGATTGCGCCGACGACGGAACCGACGATTGATCCATAACCGCCAAAGAGACTTGTCCCGCCTATGATCACGGCCGCGATCACATCCAGTTCGAGACCCGCTCCCAGGCTGGGATTGCCGGCCGTGGAGCGGGCTGCGAGCATCAGGCCAGCAAGGGATGCGGTCATGCCGGATAGTACAAAGGCGAAAATCTTGACGCCGTCCGTGCGCACACCGGAAAAGCGCGCGGCAACAGCATTTCCACCGGTCGCATAGACACGTCTGCCGTAGGGCATCTGATGCAGCAGGTAGTAGCCGACAGCCGTAAGGACGATCGTCCACCAGATCGGTGCCTGTATGCCCAGAAAACTGCCGTTCCAGAACAGATTCGAAAAATCATCGTCGACGATCGACACTGGCCGGGTGCCGGTGATGGTCAGCGCCAGTCCGGAGAAGATAGACAACATGCCAAGCGTCACAAGAAACGATGGAATGCGCAGTTTTGTAACCAGCACGCCCGACACCGCGCCGATCGCGGCTCCGGCGCCCAACACCAGAAGGGCGGCGACATAGGTCGGCACACTTTGATCGAGCAGCAACGCTCCGATCATACCTGAAAAGCTGGCAACCGAACCGACCGACAGGTCGATTTCACCGCAGATGATAACGTACGTCATGCCGATCGCCATCACGGAGACGATGGCTGTGATACGCAGAACGGCGCTTGCGGTTGAGACCGACGCGAAGTGGGGGGCGAACAAGACGAAATAGAGGGTGATCGCCAGGAAGATCACATAGGTGATGTGATCGCGGAAAAAATTCATCGCACTTGCGCTCATCGGCATCGAGGATGGTTTCATGCTGCAACTCCTTGGGCGCGTACTGTGGTCTGTCTGGCGACCTCGGCCTGCAGCAACGCGCGAAGCCCAGTCTCGTCGTGCGCGCTGCCCATGCTGCGCGTTATCCGCCCCTGCGCCATCACCAGAATGCGATCGGACAAATCCAGAAGTTCTTCGAGTTCCGAAGAAATGAGCAGCACGGCGACGCCATCGCCTGCCGTGCGGCGCACAAGCTCGCGCATATCGCGCTTGGCATTGACGTCCACGCCGGAAGTTGGCTCATCTAGGATCAACAGCTTCGGCTTCATTGCCAGCCATTTTGCGAAGACAATCTTCTGCTGATTGCCGCCCGAAAGCTCCTGGGCTTTTTGTAAGGGACCGCGGCACAGGATATTAAGGTCGTCGCGGTATTGTCTGAACAAAGCCGCTATCCGGGCCTTTGCCATCGGTCCAAAGGGACCCGCGAGCGAGAAATCGGAAAGGCGGGGAAGCGCAAGATTCTCCTCGATGGAGCGCCCGCCAACAAGCCCTTCGAGCCGGCGGTCTTCTGGAACAAGGGCCACACCAGCAGTGATGGCCCCGCGGACGCTGCCCAGCCGAACGGATTCTCCTGCGACGGTGATGTGGCCGGATACATCCGGAAGGATACCGAACAAGGCCTTGCCCAAGGTCGAGCGGCCGCTGCCGACAAGCCCGGCAAGACCGACGATCTCGCCTGGATCGATCGAGAACGATACGTCGGACAGCTTGCGCGACGTGGCTAGATCGCGGACCTCAAGGGCCGGCGCCCCGACCGACGTTGCCGGGCGGCGTTTTGTGGGCGCTGCTGCGGTCGGCAAAGGTGCGTCGCCCCTTGGCCGTGACATCATCGCGGCGATATCCTCGATGGATGTCTTGCTCGGATCAAGTGGGCCAACCAGTCGCCCATCCTTGATGATCGAAATGCGATCCGAAAGCCGCAGCACATCGGCCATGCGATGGCTGATGTAGACGATACCGATTCCGCCCTGCTTTAGCTGACCGATGGTGCGAAAAAGCGTTTCTTCCTCGTGGATGGTCAGAGATGAAGTCGGCTCATCCATGACGAGCAGCTTGGCGCCCCGCGAGATCGCCTTGAGGATCTCGACCATCTGCCGTTGGGCGAAGGCCAGATCGCCCACGCGCGCAGAAGCATCAAGCGAGAAGGCGTACCGCTCGATCAGAGCCTGGGCATCACGAACCATTTTTCTGCTGTTGATACGCCGGCCAAAGGAGAGGGGCTCGCGAAGGACAAAGAGGTTTTCGGCAACCGAGCGGTTCGGCAAGACGCTCAGTTCCTGGAAGATCATTGCAATACCGCGATCGATCCTCTCGCGAAGCGACAAGCTGGTGACGTCCTCTCCGGCGAACAGAATGCGGCCCTCATCCGTTCGATAGGCTCCCATGAGAATCTTCATGAGCGTCGATTTGCCCGCACCGTTCTCGCCGAGCAGCGCGTGTGTTTCACCGGCCATGACCTCGAATGAAATATCAGACAGCACGCGGTTCGCGCCAAACGACTTGCTGATGCGTTGCATCGCTACAATCGCGTTCTGGGACGGTGACGTTTTCGCTTCGGCCATGACGATTTTCTCGGTCGCTCGGGAGCGTCGGCGGACTGTTGGAGCCCGCCGACGGAACAAGGGGGCTAGAAGCACTTGCCGTTGCAGATTTTTACCACTGAGGCTGGAGCATCTTCCTTGGTGACCAGCTTGAGGGCGCTGAGAAGGTCGAGCTTCTTGACGCGCAACGTCGGCACCGAAATGTATGGCGGGACGTCATGTCCAAG
>NZ_RZQI01000553.1:0-4077 GCF_003998335.1 Mesorhizobium sp. M7A.F.Ca.CA.002.05.1.1
TCACCAAGGCGATCAACGAGGCGGCCGAATGGAACCGCGCCGGCATTGCCTTCGGACGGCTTGCCGTCAATGTTTCCGGCACCGAGCTGCGCGAACACGATTTCGATGCGTTCTTGTTCGAGACGCTGGAAAAGGCCGGGCTGCCGCCGCAGAAACTGTCGCTGGAAATCGTCGAATCCGTCATCCTCGATGACGAAAAGACGGGTATCGCGGCCAAGCTGCGGCACATCCGGGCAGCCGGCGTCCATCTCGAACTCGATGATTTCGGCACCGGCTATGCTTCGCTCAGCCATGTCAACCCGAACGAGATCGACCGGCTGAAGATCGATCGCCGCTTCGTCCAGAACATCCATGAGAATGGCGACAACTCGAAGATCGTCCGCGCCATCACCGAGCTGGCGCGTGGCCTTGGCATCTCGATCGTCGCAGAGGGCGCCGAAACCGAGGCCGAGCTCAATTCGCTGATGGCGATCGGCTGCGACCAGGTGCAGGGCTACTCCATCGCCTTCCCGATGCCGCACGACAAGGCGCTGGAATGGCTGACCGCCCGCATGCCCAAGAAGGCCAAGCTGACGGTGCTGCAAGGAAGCCTGGCATAGGTTTGCCTTTTTGTTTGCGCATGTCGTTATCCCAAAACCGCTGCGCACTTTTGGGCGACATGCACCGGCTCGCCTTGACAAGCCGTTGTGGACATGGCGGCCTTGTCGTGATCGCAACCGGATATCGGGGCTGATGACACCGTTTCGGTTTGTGCTGGCGGCGGTTTTGATTTTTGCGGTTCCCGCCCAAGGGGCCGATCGCATAATATATCTTACCTTCGACGATGGGCCGCTGAACGGCACAAGCAACATCCTCGATGTGCTGGAAGCCGAGCAGGTTCCTGCAACCCTATTCATGGTCGGCATGCACGCACAGGCTAGCGCCGCCAACAGAGCGCTCGTCCAGCGCGCCAGGCAGCTTCCTCTGGTGACGCTCGGCAACCACAGCTACAGCCATGCCTACAATCACTACCGGCATTTCTACGGCGACACCGAAGGTGTCGTCGCCGACATGGTAAGGGCAAACGCGGTGCTCGGGTTGAAGCCCGTGGTGCATGCAAGGCTACCGGGGCGCGACGTGTTCAGGCTGCCCTCCATGTCGAAGAACGACACCTCGCTTGGGCTCGCCCAGGAGGGGCGTGAAGAGCCCGACTACGAGTTTGTCGCTGCCTCAGGCTTCTATCTCTACGGCTGGGACCATGAATGGGTGCACAAGGACAACGGCGAGCCGGTGCAGAGCGTTGACCATCTGGTCAGCGAGATCGATCACCTGTTCGGCTATGGCCGCTTCGTCAAGCCCGGCAAGCTGATCCTGCTGATGCATGACGAGATGTTCCAGGACAGTTTCGACGGCAAGATGAAGCTGACCAATTTGATCACCGCATTGAAGCTGCGCCACTACACCTTTGGGACAATCCAGGGCTACGACGACTGAGGCGACAAGGACGGCCAGTTCTCAGCGGGTTGCGCATCGACACGCCAATCTGTCGCGGGATCAGCGAGGTGTCAAAGCACCTCGACTGATTCGCCGCGTAACTTGTGGCGGCGCAATTTGATGTATGTGCGTAAATTTGGCGTAATCTGAAAGCCAATCAGCTTCGTCTCCTGGAGGGGAGCAGCCCACGCCATCGTCTCGTAGCGGGCACCGTAACCTTCGATGGTGACGGCAAGATTTTCGCGGCCCAGATACCTCGCCAGAGTGGCACAGGCAGCAACCCTCGATCGTATGGACTGACCGTATTTGGGCGCAAACGCCAATCCTCCGTCCGCCAGGTCATCCACCTCATGGGCAAGCACCAGGAACAAGATGTCCTCGTCGCCGGCCGGCACGCCGGCATCCACAAGGCGCTCGGGGTCTCCGGTATCGAATTTCAGTCCGACCAGGCGGGCGACAAGACCTTCAACCCGGGGACCGATTGTTTGCTCCAGCCATCTGCGGTGTGCATCGGTGCGCCTGCTGGACTTTCCGTCCGGATAGTGGCCGCTGTCGTAGGCAGCGTGAAACATCGCGGCCAGGACAAGATCGACGCTTTTATCGAAATGCGCGGCCGATGACGCAGCTCCCACCGCATGGCAGATGAACGGCCGTCCTGTCTTGCGGTAGCGGCCGTTGAACATCGCGCAACACACACGATACGCCTTTTGCACCCGGGCGATATCGGCAACCGAATATCCATTCTCGTATAGCTGCATGTAGAGCGCCGTATTGGTCTGGCGCGGAACGAACGGATCTTTCTTGGTCAACTTGTCCCCCCGGACTTTGTTAGGTTTTCGTCAACTTTTCTCGGCAGAAGACGCACTGCTTCGCGATTTCCCTGCAGACTTGCAGTAGAATGAAACTGATCCCAAGCGTTTGGATCACCCTAGATCGTTACAAGTACGACAGGGAAAGTCCAGTCTAGGGGCTCTTGCAGGAAGCTTCGGCCGCGCGCTACGATCCTGGCGATAGCTAATTTCAGATTCGCAAGCCGAACCTGATGCCGTCATAGATGGCGGCATGAATGTTGCGCGAGGCGACCGCGTCGCCGATGCGGAACAGAACAAAGCCGCCTTCTGGATTGCGCTTGGGAAAGATGTCGCCACCGCTCACCAGACGCTCGTAGTCGACCGCGCCGCCATTCTTCGACAGCGGCTTCAGCAAGAGGTATAGATCGTCGAGCGGTAGCGTACCGTGCTCGACCACCACCTGGTCGACCCTGCGCTCGCCGCGCCAGCCATCGGCGAAATCCGAAGCCAGCTCTGCGATCAGCTGGTTGCCCTCACGCCGCACCGAACGCAGCCGCGTGTTGATGGTGATGGTGACGCCCTTTTCCTGGAAGGCCCTGATATAGGGCACATGGTTCATGCCGCCCATTTCCGGGGCAAAGAAACGCTCCGGCGATACAAGCTCGAGTTTCGAGCCGGCATTGGCGATCAGTTCGGCGGCGCCCATGCCCTGATGGCCGCCATTGTCGTCATAGAGCAGCACATTTTCGGCCGGCTTGACGCTGCCGGCCATGATGTCCCAACTCGAGGTGACAAGGTTGTCGCCTGATGTCAGCGGCGGGTTCTGCGGCAGGCCGCCGGTAGCGACCACCACCACATCGGGCGACAGCGCCAGGACATCGTCTTTTTCCGCCCAGGTGTCGTAGCGGATCTCGACGCCGAGCCGGTCGAGTTCGGCCAGCCGCCAGTCGATGATGCCGATCAGCTCCTTGCGGCGCGGGTTCTGCGTCGCCAATCGCACCTGGCCGCCGGCCTGGCTCGATGCTTCAAGCACCATCACCTTGTGGCCGCGCTCAGCCGCGACCCGCGCAATCTCCAGTCCGCCGGCGCCGGCTCCGACGACCACGATTTTCTGCTTCGGTCCTTCGGTCTTGACGATGATATGCGGGATTTCGGCCTCGCGGCCGGTCGCGGCATTGTGGACGCAAAGCGCTTCGCCGCCCTCATAGATGCGATCGAGACAATAGGTGGCGCCCACGCACGGGCGGATCTCATGCTCGCGCCCCTCCATCACCTTTTTGATGATGTGCGGATCGGCGATATGGGCGCGGGTCATGCCGACCATGTCGAGCTTGCCGGTGGCGATGGCGTGGCGTGCGGTGGCCACGTCGGATATGCGCGCCGCGTGGAAGGTCGGGAATTTCGTCGCCGCCCTCACCTCTCCGGCGAAATCGAGATGCGGCGAAGAGCGCATGCCGGTCACCGGGATGACCTTGGTCAGTGCCGCATCGCTCTCGATCGAGCCCCGAATGATGTTGAGGAAATCGACCTTGCCGGAGCCCGCCAGCCGCCTGGCGATTTCGATCCCCTCCGCCTTCGACAGGCCTTTTTCGAAATCCTCGTCGGCGACCATGCGGATGCCGACGACGAATTTGTCGCCAACGGCTGACCGCACGGCATCGAGCACCATATTGGTGAAGCGCAGGCGATTGTCCAGCGAGCCGCCGAATTCGTCGTCGCGATGATTGGTGGCGGGCGACCAGAAGCCGTCCATCAGATGGCCGTAGGATTCGAACTCGATGCCGTCGAGGCCGGCGGCCTCGCAGCGCTGGGC
>NZ_RZQI01000554.1:0-4056 GCF_003998335.1 Mesorhizobium sp. M7A.F.Ca.CA.002.05.1.1
CATCCAGGCAATCACCAAGTGCGGCAAAATTGTCAGCGCGGCCAAGATGTTAGGTCTGTCTCCTCCAGCGCTGACAATCCAGTTGCGGCAAGTGGAGGAAGAATTCCAGCTGGCTCTGTTCGACCGAACGTCGGACGGCATGCGTCCCACTGCCGCAGGTCGGGCTTTCGTCGAGACAGCGCAGGTTATCGAGGAGCATCTCGGTTTGCTCGAAGACAAGATGGATGCCATCAAGGGCGTACGCACCGGCAGCCTGAGGCTCGGCGTCGTTTCCACTGCCAAATATTTCGCGCCGCGGCTGATGGCTGCGTTCATGAAGGACCATCCCGACATCGACATGCGGCTTGCCATCGGCAACCGCGCCCAGACGATCGACAACCTCAGGAACCACGACATCGACATCGCGCTGATGGGGCGCCCGGCGAAAGAGGTTCCGGTGCGTGCTTCGGTCTTCGGCGATCACCCGCTGGTCATCATCGCGCCGCCAGACCATCCGTTGGTCGCGGCGCGAGATATCTCCAAGGAGCGGATCGCGGAGGAGCATTTCCTTATTCGCGAGCCCGGCTCCGGAACCCGCATCTCGCTGGAAATATTCCTGAGCGACGTGCCTGGCCGCATCGACGATCTCGGTGTCGAGATGGCGTCGAACGAAACGATCAAGCAGGCGGTGATGGCCGGCCTGGGCATCGCCTTCATCTCTGCCCACACCATCGCTGCGGAAACCGAAGCAGGCCGGCTTGTCATCCTCGACGTTGTCGGCATGCCGATCCGCCGGCAATGGTTCTCAGTGATGCGAACCGATCACGCAATCTCGCCGGCCATGGCCACGTTCAACGATTTCCTGATGCGCAAGGGCGCGATGTACCTGCCCCTTTTCGGAAAGCTGTATCCAGACAAGGCGGGATGACATTGCACGAACGCGACGGAAAGTCCGGTGGAGAACGCCCGCGATCGTTGGTGTTATATAAGCGATGTGTTATGTTGCAGTGCGAAAGAGCGGGGGCCACGTCCTTTCACACCCGTAAGCGATCTGTATGTGCAACCCCTGCAGACTGTTCGGAAATCTCCCGGGTAGGGTTCGGGAATTCGATGGGGAAAAGGGGTAATGCTTTACACACTCGTTATGATGGTCTGCCTGACGGATATACCGCGGACCTGCGAACAACGCGAACAAATGGTGGACGGTCTGGCGATGAATCCCGGGACTGCCTTCATGCAGGCGCAGCCGCTGGTGGCTCGGTGGATCGAAACACATCCCGGTTATTTCGTGCAGCGTTGGCGTGTGCTGCCTGGCAGGGAGTCATGAGACAGGCAGCCAAGCTCTATTTCTTCACGACGAGCGTTTCCGAGACGGTCTTCGACAACTGGTAAAGCCGCTGCTCGATTATCGTGGGCACATCGCAGACATAAGTCAGCGACTGGACCCGTTCGGTGAAAATTCGCGTCGCGAAATTCAGCTGGTCGGTTCGCCGTTCGACTTCGTCCGGATCCGCATCGGCCTTGGCGCGCAGCGCGTCGACTTCGGATGCTTCCTTGCGCAACTGTGCCGCCATTTCGAGCTGTTTGTGCGCATAGCGGGAGATGCCGGAGATCACGTGCGAACGCTCGGCGTCCATATGCTCGAACATTCCCTGCACCAGCATCGTCATTTTTGGTGCGACCTGCTCGGGCGGCAGGGAAGTCGCGAAATCCTTGATCTCTTTTTGGGCTTCGGCAATCGGCGTCCGCCGGGCCGCCACCGCTTCGACAAGCGCCGACACACGGGCATCCTTCGCCCAATCTTTCGCGGTCGCAGGAAGCTCCGGCCCATTCCAGATCTGGCCAAGCGAGAGCCGTGGCACCTTACGTTGTATGCAAGGCCAGTCGGGATCGGTGTTTGCCGCGCCGGCGCCTCCCATCAAGGCAAGCGTGGCGACCACAACGAGAGTGTGAACAAGTCTCATTCGCGCCATCAGGCGTTTCCTCCCATGTCCTGCTTGCGGATCACCAAACCGCGCGAAGGGTCGTATGCGATAATGGCGCCGCCCAGAAACAGCAGCGTGCAGCCGGCCACGACGCCCAGCGACAGCCATTCGATCTGCCCGTAGAAGGCAAAGCGGATCAGTTCGACGGCATAGGTGAACGGGTTGCAGAGGCAGATTTTGTAGAGCAGCGGGCTCGCCTCCTGGATGCGCCACAAGGGATACAGCGCCGGAGACGCGAAATAGCCGGGAAAGATGACGAAGTTCATGATGCCGGCGAAGTTTTCGAGCTGCTTGATCAGCGAAGACAAGAGCATGCCGAGCGCGCAAAGCATCATGCCCGACAGGAACAGTGCCGGCAGCACATAGAGGTAGCCGAGTGGCGGCGCCTTGACGCCCCACAACCAGGCAACGATCAGGAACGCGTAGACCTGCACGATCGATACGGCCACGCCGGCGAGCATCTTCGACACCAGCAGGAACCAGCGCGGAAACGGGCTGACCAGCAGGATGCGCATGTTGCCCATCTCGCGGTCGTAGACCATCGACAGCGAAGACTGCATGCCGGAAAACAGCAGGATCATGCCGCAAAGGCCCGGCGTGATATAGACCTCGTAGAGCACATAGGTCTTGTAGGGTGGGATGATCGACACGCCGAGCACCTGGCGAAAGCCGGCGGCGAAGATGAACAGCCAGACGAGCGGCCGGACCAGCGAGGAAATGAAGCGTTCGCGCTGGTGCAGGAAGCGCAGGCATTCGCGCAGGACGACGCCTTTCAGGCAAATGAGATAGTGGCGCAGGCCGAATGGTTCAGACCGCACTGGCATGATGCCGGCGAGCTTTCCAGGCATCGCAGGAGCGCTCATGGCGACGTCTCCGCCATGCCCGCCGCATCGACGCGGCTGAGCTTCGAAAAGGTTTCGCGAATCGAACTTCCACCATTCGCACGGATCACATCCGACACCTTGCCGCTCGCGACCAGATCACCCCGCCGCAGTATGACGACATGGTCGGCGTCTTCGACTTCGTCGATCAGATGCGTGGCCCAGAGCACGCCGATGCCCTCGGCTTGGACGAGCTTGCGGATGGTGGCGAGGATGCCCGCGCGAGACTCGATGTCGAGGCCTACGGTCGCCTCGTCAAGCAGGAGCAGGGAAGGTCGGTGCAACAGCGCCCGGGCGATTTCGATGCGCCGCATCTGACCCCCGGAGAGGCTGCGTGCCTTGTCATGCTGGCGGCCCTGCATGTCGACCGTTTCAAGCAGCGCGGCAATGCGCTGGCGAGCGTCGCGTCCGCCAATGCCATGCAGCGAGGCGTGGTATGAGAGATTCTGGTAGACGCTGAGGTCGAGGTCGAGCGTGCGTGCCTGGAACACGATGCCGACGCGTCTGAGTGCTTCGCCGGATGCGCGGCGAATGTCATGGCCGAAGATGCGGATCGATCCGTGACGCGTGTCGTAGAGGTGGCTTATCAGTGAGAACAGCGTTGTCTTGCCGGCCCCGTTGAGGCCGAGCAGAACGGTGAAAGTCGCCGGCGCGATCGAGAAGGAGACGTCGTTGAGCGCCCGCTTCTGGCCATAGGAATGGCTGACGGCACCGACATCGAGCGCCGCCACCTCTTCTCCCGGACCGCTTGTCCTCATATGCTGCATGCCGGGCCGCTCCTTCAGGACGCGTTGGCTATCTGGCGCCTTGATCGCCTTTTGTCTCACTTGATCGTAATCTTGCCCTTCAGTCCCTTGTCGGCAAGGTCGGGAACCGACCAGGTATATTCGCCCGGGCGAACGGTATGGAACTGCACCTGGATCGTTCCCGCGTCGTCGAATTCCAGCCAGGCTGGTCCGCCGTCCATATGCACTTCCAAATCGTTGATGACGATCTGGTCCATCCAGACATTGCGGAAGAGGTCGGTGACGAACTTGTATTCGAAACCGCCCTTGGAGGTGATCTTCCAGCGATAGCCCTGGCCGGCGATCAGCTCGAAATCCTTCTGATTGACGGCGTAAGTGGAATCGGCCGAACCGATAATCAGTTCCGGCAGGTTCTTGCTGGCACGCGACGGTTTTGGTGTTGCGTCGTCGGCGCTTGCTCCGGTC
>NZ_RZQI01000555.1:0-4046 GCF_003998335.1 Mesorhizobium sp. M7A.F.Ca.CA.002.05.1.1
GTCCATACCGGTCCGGCGGAAGATCTGGACCGTGCTGATGTCAGGAAGTTCCTGACGGTCTAGAATCGCCAACGCACTTCAGTTGACGATCCGAAGTCCTTGGCAAGTCCAGTATTTCTCCGGCCCTGCACCAGCCTCTCTGGTGCATCGGCAACTGCGTGCTAGTCTTTTCCTAGGCTTTTGTGAGTCGGCCGCTTCCGTACCAGTCTGGTTTATCGCAGATCGAGGAGCACGGCCAATGCCGGGCAAGTTTCACGCAAGCAAGGCTGCCTAGCTTCCCTCCTGCGATCTCTGTCGTTCAAACGCGTTTGGGCACACAGGCTAAGGGACAGCCATGGAACGTTACGTCGAGGATTACCAGAAGCGGCGGCTTATCGAACGTGTCGATATCATCGCTGCCATCAACATCTTGAGATCACAGGGCTGCGATTACGACGATCTGATCGAGGAGATCACCAAGGTCTTCTATGTCGATCTCGATACCTTCAATGAGATTGTCATGGCGGCCTAGGAGCTGCATTCGTCTCGCCACGATCAGAGGCCGGTGTTGACACACGCGATCAGCCTGCGCGCTTGAACGGAGAAGCGGTGACGCGGTTGCGGCCGGCGCGCTTGGCGTCGTAGAGCGCCTTGTCGGCGGCATTGAGCACCTTGTCGAAGCCGAGGCCTTCCTTGGTGCCGAAAGCAAATCCGGCACTGACCGTGCATATCAGCGAGCCTGTCTCGGTTTCGATGTGGTGCGCGGCGAAAGCTGCCCGGATGGCCTCGGCGGTGGCCTCCACCGTTTCGGGCAAGGTCCGCTTCAGCACCAGCGCGAATTCCTCGCCGCCCATGCGCGCGGCGACATCACCCGGGCGAAGATTGCTGGCGAGTTCCCGTGCAAATACCTTCAGCACCTCATCGCCGGCGGCGTGGCCGAATTCGTCGTTGATGGCCTTGAAGTTGTCGAGGTCGAAGACGACCACCGCCGTGAAGGCACCGACCGGCGCATCGCCGTGCAGGTCGAATAGGGCGCGGCGGTTGAGCAGGCCGGTCAGCGGGTCGGTCAGGGCATTGTGGCGGTGATGCCGGGCCAGACGCCCTTGGTTCAGGGCCAGGGAAAGCGCTCCGATGCCGGTCATGCTGGCGATAACGATGATGAGGCTCAGTTCCTCGGCCCAGTTGCTTGGCGCATGTCCAAGGACCAGCTTTCCCTCCCAGGCCAAAACCATGGCGCAGAGAGCGAAGGATGCGGCCGTGGCCGAATAGAGCGCGGTGATACCGGTTGTCAGGGCAGGGGCTTCGTCGCGGCCTTTCCAGTATTCGACCGCCGTTGCGAACAGAAGCAAGGCGGCGAAGGCATTTTCGAACATGAAGCCCAGCCCGTCATAGCCTAGAGCCATGGGAGGCAATGTCACGGCCAGTGAAATGGCGCTGCCAAACGCCGTTCGCGGCACTGGCGAGCCGCCGGTTCTGAACTGGTAGGCCGCGCCCAGCATTGTCGAGAAACCGAGCAGGAGGAAAGCCAGCGTGGCGATGCCCAGCAGGCGCCCGGGCATATCGATATAGGCGTCATAGAAAAAAATATCGCCGACCACGAACACCAGGCTGACCGCCCATGTCAGCAGGAACTTTTCCGAGCGAGCGGTCAGCCACATGCCAAACAAGGTCAGGCTCAGGCAGGCAGCGGAAAAACCGACAGCCAGCAGAAGTGAAGTGTAGTCGAGCGACATGCCCCTCGTCCTTGCCCGCGGCGGCCCAGATTTGCGACTGGTTCAGCTGGATTCATGCAGCAAGGAGGTATCGATAAGGTTACGACGATGGCGAAGATGCCATGATTCCGCAGCGTCAGGGCACCGACAGATCCTGGTCCACCCGCTTCATCAGTGCCATGGCGCCGAACGGCGCGCGCACCTTGCCCTCCGTGATGAAGTAGACGAACACGTCGCGCGGCTTGACCGGCGCATCGGTGGCGGGGTCGGCGCGCCGCAGGTCGGCCGGCTGCTTGCCTTGCGCCCAGATCTTTACCCGCGCGGCCCATTCATCGAGGCCTTTCGGCGTGTAGCAGTCGGGATTGTCATCGCTGCCGGTCTGCAGCCGGGCGTAGACGAAATCGGCGGTGACGTCGGCGATATCGGGATATTTGGCATGGTCGGCGTAGACGATCGCGGCCTTGTATTTTCGGGCAAGTGCTGCGAATTCCGGCACGACAAAACTGTCGTTGCGGACTTCGAGCGCATGGCGCAGCGCAACGCCGTCCTGCTTTTCCGGCAGCAGTTTCAAAAAGGCTTCGAAATCGTCCGGATCGAATTTCTTGGTCGGCGCGAACTGCCACAGGATCGGCCCGAGCTTTTCCCCGAGTGCGGCAACGCCCGAGCCGAGGAAGCGCGTCATCGATTCGCCGGCCTCGCCCAGCACGCGCCGGTTGGTGACGAAGCGGTTGCCCTTTAGCGAGTACACGAAACCGTCCGGCGCCTCGTTGGCCCATTTGACGAAGGTCGGTTCCTTGAAGCTGGAATAGTAAGTGCCGTTGACCTCGATGCTCGGCACCTGGCGAGTGGCGTAGTTCAGCTGCTTGGCCTTGGAGAGCTTGTCGGGATAGAAGGACGTATCCCAAGGCTCAAAGGTCCAGCCGCCCATGCCGGCGCGGATCGTTCCCGATGTGCTCATTGTCATCCTCCCAAGTTCAGAAATCAGGCCGCTGTGCTCTCGTGGACCGATTTCGCCATGTCGACCAGCACCCATCCCGGCCGGTAGGGATTGGGCCGGCGACCCGTTTCGTGGAAACCATAGGCCAGATAGAGCGCGATGTTCCGTTCCATCCTGGCGTTGGTGTAAAGCCGCACCTCGGGCAGGCCCCAGAGACGGGTCAGCTCATCCGCGTGTTTCAGCAGCGCAATGCCGAAGCCCTTGCCCTGAAAGTCAGGAGAGACCGCGACGGAGAAGATCATCGCGTGGTCGTCATGCCGTTCCAGCGTGATCAGTCCGGCAAGTCCGCCGCCACTTTCCAACACCCACACCTCACCACGCGCGATGCGCGGCGCGTAGTCCTCGGTGACTGGGATCGGCGGTGCGCCTAACAGTGCAGTGTAAGGCGCATAGGCCGCTTGCGTCAGCGAGACGACGGTTTGGAGATCACCGGCAAGCGCTCTTCTGATTTTCATTCAAAAGCTCTCCAGGCGCCAACCGGTCCGATCACTCCGCCGCTTCGCGCTTGCCTCCGGGGCGCCGCTCCAGAAGCTCCTTGAGGAACTGGCCGGTGTAGCTGCGCTTCTCGCGCACGATCGCTTCCGGCGTGCCGGAGGCAACCAGTTCGCCGCCGCCGTCGCCGCCTTCGGGGCCGAGGTCGAGCACCCAGTCGGCGGTCTTGATCACTTCGAGATTGTGCTCGATGACCACCACCGTGTTGCCCTGGTCGACCAGTTCATGCAGCACTTCCAACAGCTTGGCGACGTCGTGGAAATGCAGGCCGGTGGTCGGCTCGTCGAGGATATAGAGCGTCTTGCCAGTTGCCTTGCGCGACAGTTCCTTGGCCAGCTTGATGCGCTGCGCCTCGCCGCCTGACAGCGTCGTCGCCTGCTGGCCGATATGGATGTAGCCAAGGCCGACCTGCTTCAGCGTGTCGAGCTTGTCGCGCACGCCGGGCACGGCGGCGAAGAAGTCGACGCCTTCCTCGACCGTCATGTCGAGCACATCGGCGATCGACTTGCCCTTGAACACGACGTCGAGCGTCTCTCTGTTGTAACGCTTGCCGTGGCAGACGTCGCAGGTGACGTAGACGTCGGGCAAAAAGTGCATCTCGATCTTGATGACGCCGTCGCCCTGGCAGGCTTCGCAGCGGCCACCCTTAACGTTGAAGGAGAAGCGGCCGGGCTGGTAGCCGCGCGCTTTGGCCTCCGGCAGGCCGGCGAACCAGTCGCGGATTGGCGTGAAGGCGCCGGTATAGGTGGCGGGGTTCGAACGCGGAGTCCTGCCAATGGGCGACTGGTCGATGTCGATGACCTTGTCGAGGAATTCGAGGCCCTCGATGCGGTCGTGGTCGGCCGGGTGCTCGCGCGAGCCCATGA
>NZ_RZQI01000556.1:0-4043 GCF_003998335.1 Mesorhizobium sp. M7A.F.Ca.CA.002.05.1.1
CCTTCCAGTCGATCGCCAATGCCAGGATCTACGTGAAGAACATCGCCGAGGCTTTCTGCGCGGCGGATGCGGAAGGCTGCGTCAGCTACCAGACCAATGCCGCCGCCTACACGAAGAAGCTCGACGCGGTCGAAGGCGAAGTGAAAGCGGCGATCGCCTCAATCCCGGAGAGCAAGCGCGTCGTCATCACCTCGCATGACGCCTTCGGCTATTTCGAACACGCATACGGCCTGACCTTCCTCGCCCCGCAAGGCATCTCGACCGACTCCGAGCCATCCGCCGCAGACGTCGCCAAACTGGTCAATCAGGTGAAGCAGGACAAGGCGGCTGCGATCTTCGTCGAGAACATCACCAACCCGCGCCTGATCGAACAGATCGCCAGCGAAACCGGCATCAAGGTCGGCGGCACGCTCTATTCGGATGCGCTGTCGCAGCCCGACGGCCCGGCCGCGACCTACATCGACATGATGCACAACAACATCCGTCAGATCAAAGGCGCCATTCTCGGCAGCTGAGTTTGAAGGATCGTCCAGCCGGGCCGCATCGGCCCGGTTGGATTTTCCGCCACGCAATGTCTATTTGGCAGAGAATTCCTTCGGTACGGATTGCCGCCCATGTCGGGGAGTGGCAAGACTGCCGCCTGACCAGTTTGCGAGGATGCTGCCATGGAATACCGCGAAATCAGCGAGGACTATTCGGTTTCGGGCCAGATCCAGCCTGAGGACGTCGCCGCCATCAAGGAAGCCGGCTTCAAGAGCGTCATCTGCAACCGGCCCGATGACGAACAGCCCGGCCAGCCTTCTGCCGACACCGTCAAGGCGGCGGTGGAAGCCGCAGGGCTCGCCTTCCGCTACATTCCGGTGATCAGCGGCCAGATCACCGCCGAGAATGTCGAGGATCAGGCCGAAGCGCTCGACGAACTCGACGGCCCGGTCTTCGCCTATTGCCGCTCCGGCGCGCGCTGCACCAATCTCTATGGGCTGATCCAGCAGTCGAAGGGCTGAACGGCCAGGGCTTAAATCGGCAGCGCGCCGGTCTCCTTCAACGTCTCCAGCACGATCGCCGTCTTCACGTGCTGCACGGATTCGTGTGGCAGGAGCACGCCGTTGACGAATTCCGACAGCGACTTCAGGTCGGGCGTCACCACTTTCAAAATGTAGTCCATCTCACCGGTCAGCGCGTGCGCTTCCTGCACTTCGGGCAGCCGCGCCACCAGCTCGCCGAAGCGCCTTGCATTGTCGCGGTTGTGCGTGGCGAGCGTCACCGAAATGACATTGACCAGGGAAAAACCGAGCTTGTCGCGGTCGAGAACGGCGCGATAGCCCTTGATAAAGCCGTCCTCCTCCAGCCGCTGGCGGCGGCGCGAGCATTGCGACGCCGACAGGTTCACCCGCTCCGAAAGATCGTTGTTGGTCAGCCGCGCATCACCCTGCAACAGCGCCATTATCTTGCGGTCAAACTGGTCAATGCGCGCCTCATCCATGGTTTTTCCTCACATCATGCACGCTTCACGCATGACATCATCATTTCAAGCGTTTGAATGCAAGCACCGTGCGCCTCCTCCGCGTTATGATCGTGTCAAATGGCCTTTTCAGGCCAGGCCAGCTTTCGGAGGAATATCATGGGTCCCTTCCCGCACGACGCCCCGCCCGCCAGGATCGGCAAGGACAACCCGGCCGGCACCGACGGCTTCGAGTTTGTCGAATTCGCGCATCCGGAACCGGAAAAACTGGCTCAACTGTTCACCCGTATGGGCTATGTCGCGGTGGCCAAGCACCGCACGAAAGACGTCACCATCTGGCGGCAGGGCGACATCAACTATGTCGTCAATGCCGAGCCCGGCTCGCATGCGATGAAGTTCGTCGACAAGCACGGCCCCTGTGCTGCCTCGATGGCCTGGCGGGTGGTGGATGCCAAACACGCTTTCGATCATGCGGTTGCCAAGGGCGCCATGCCTTACGAAGGCGCCGACAAAGCGCTCGACGTGCCAGCAATCATCGGCATTGGCGGCTCGCTGCTCTACTTCATCGAGACCTATGGCAAGAAGGGTTCGGCCTATGATGCCGAGTTCGAATGGCTGGGCGCTCGCGACCCACGGCCGGAAGGCGTCGGCTTCTACTATCTCGATCACCTGACCCACAATGTCTATCGCGGCCAGATGGACAAGTGGTGGGATTTCTATCGCAATCTGTTCGGCTTCAAGCAGATCCATTTCTTCGACATCGACGGCAAGATCACCGGCCTGGTGAGCCGCGCCATCACCTCGCCCTGCGGCAAGATTCGCATTCCGCTCAACGAGTCCAAGGACGAGACCAGCCAGATCGCCGAATATCTGAAGAAGTACAATGGCGAGGGCATCCAGCACATCGCTGTCGGCACCGACGAGATCTATACCGCCACCGACAGGCTGGCCGAGAACGGGCTGAAGTTCATGCCCGGCCCGCCGGAGACCTACTACGACATGTCGTATGACCGCGTGAACGGCCATGACGAACCGATCGAGCGGATGAAGAAGCACGGCATCCTGATCGACGGCGAAGGCGTCGTCGACGGCGGCATGACCAAGATCCTGCTGCAGATCTTTTCGAAGACCGTGATCGGCCCGATCTTTTTCGAGTTCATCCAGCGCAAGGGCGACGAAGGTTTTGGCGAGGGCAACTTCCGCGCGCTGTTCGAATCGATCGAGCAGGATCAGATCAAGCGCGGCGTGATCAAGGTGGACGGCAAAGCGGCGTAAGGTTACTCTCGCTGCGGCCCGGCTTTGGCTTAAGGTTGGGCCTAGCGAGGTCGAGCCGTGCACGTCTCTATTACGGAAGCCAGAGCCAAACTGTCGGAACTCGTCAGGCGTGCAAATGCCGGCGAGGAGATCGTAATCACCCGGCGCGGCAGGGTCGTAGCGCGTCTCTTGCCGCCCCCCGGCAAGGAAAGACCTATCGGCGCCACCGCTGCTCTGAAAGGGCCGAGCGGCTTGACGATTAATTAGAGCCCCAACCGCTCGACCTCTCTCTCCCTCAGCTTCGCATCATAATAGAGCAGAAACTCATCCAGTTGCGGCGGCTTGACCGACGTCCCCGAAAGCATGGCGTGCACCTGGCCGCGGTGATGGATGTCGTGCAGGAAGACATGGGCGAGGATATCGCCGATGCGCTCGGGGATCATGCCGTCCTCGCGCCGGTCGGTGATAACCTGCCGATCGAGGTCGTCGGCCGACAGTCTATCGCAAAAGGCGATCAGCCGCCGGTCGGCTGCGACCTGCGCCGCAAACAACGCCCCCGGCTCGTCGAGGGGCACGAAGTCGTCATGGGCGGCAGCACCGAGACCACCCTCTTCGAGAAAATCGAGATAGAGAAGATCGACCGCAAGGATGTGGTTGAGCGTCGCCTTGATCGATGGAAAGAAGCTGGTGCGTTCGGCCTCGAACTCACCTGGCTGGAGCGACAGCACCGCGCGGTAGAGCCGGTCGTTCGACCACAGATTGTTGCCGGCCATACGGCGCAGATGGTCGAGCAGGTTCACGAGATCATCCCCCTGCCCGCATCAGATGCAAGCCTGCCCCCATGATCGCGAATCCGGCAAGAACGATCAGCAGAAGCCGGTTCATGCGCCGCCGCATGGCTTGCGTTTCCTCGTCGCGCGCGACGTTCATGTTGGTGATGGTGTGGAACATCATCGCCTTGCGCGGAAAGCCGCTGCGGTTGGTCAGGCCGGGCGATCGCGCCTCAATGCGGTAGCTCAGCCGGATCGCCTGGATGAAGACCGCCAGTATGGCGAGTGCCCAGACACCGGCCAGAAGATAGTCCCCCGTCATGCCCTTACCTTTCGTATTTCTCGACCTTCTGCTCAATGGCGCCGAAGATCGAATGCCCGGTTTTGTCCTTCATCTCGATGCGCACCGTGTCGCCGAAGCGCAGGAACGGCGTTTTGGGTTCGCCTGACACAATGGTCTCGATCATGCGCAGTTCGGCGATGCAGGAATAGCCTGCATCGCCGAACTGCTCATGATCGAGACCATTGTGTCAGGCGAACCCAAAACGCCGTTCCTG
>NZ_RZQI01000557.1:0-4042 GCF_003998335.1 Mesorhizobium sp. M7A.F.Ca.CA.002.05.1.1
TGCGCGAGGGGCTGGGTTGGGGCGGGCTGCCGCGCTGGCTGATAGCAGACGACCTGGCGAGTGGCCGGCTGGTCGAAATCGACCTCGAATCCTTCAGGGAGGTGAGTTCGCCGCTGTTTGCCATGCACCGCAACGATCGCAGCCCGAAGCCCGCGGCGGCCTGGCTGATCGACCAGTTCAAGCGCCAGCTCGGCTGCTTCAACGAGTTCGAACCGGGCGAGGTGCCTGAGGAAGAGACAGGCCATCGATCAGTGCCATGAGCACGGCGCGGTAGTCCTGAGCTGACGCACCGGCCTCGATGGCCAGGGCGGCACGATCGAAGGCGGAGCCGAGCAGCGCGGTCAGCGCGTCGGCCGGCAATCTCGTCATCGTCTGCGCCCGCATCGCCGCGACCAGCCCTTCGCGCAGCGAACGGTTGCCGTGGCGGTTGTCGATCGCGTCCATGACGGCGCGGCCAAGCACGGCCGGGCCGTCGAGCAGCAGCAGCCGCGTGCGGCCGGGCGCGCGCATCGCAGTGAGATAGGCGTCGGAGCCGGCAATGAGCGCGTCGCGGGCATTGAGCGATGGCGGCGAAGCGCGCTCGATCTCCTCAGCCACCGCCATCGCCTCCTGCTCGACCACGGCGGCAAACAGCGCCTGCTTGTCGGCGAAGTGATGGTAAAGCGCGCCGCGCGTGACGCCGGCGGCAGCGACGATCTCCGGCGTGCCGGTCTCGGCATAGGATTTTTCGGTGAACAGCTTTCGTGCCGCGGCAATCAGGTCGGCGCGCGTCGCCTCGGTGCGGTCACGGTTGGAACGACGCGCGGAATCGCGTTGCATACATGCAGCCTGTATGTTAAATGAAGTTACATGCAGACTGTATGTTAATCGACGGGAGAAGGAAAGATGAAGACGACGAGCTATTACCCGGTGCTGATGACCGGCGACGTCGCCGGCACGACGGCGTTCTATATCGAGCATTTTCGCTTCCAGCCGCTATTCGAAAGCGACTGGTATGTGCATCTGCAATCGGTGGAGGACAGAAGAGTCAATCTCGGCATCGTCCAGGGCGATCATGAGACGATCCCGGAAGAGGGGCGCGGCCGCGCGTCGGGCCTGCTGATCAACTTCGAGGTGAGGGACCCGGATGCGGTCTATGAACGGATCGTCGCGGCCGGGCTGCCGATCCTGCGCTCTCTACGCGACGAACCCTTCGGCCAGCGCCATTTCATCACGCGGGATCCCAATGGCGTGCTGATCGACGTGATCAAGCCGATTCCGCCGAGCGAGGCGTTTCTGGCGCAGTACGCGGAGGGGGCGGTGGGCACCTGAACGATGTTTTCGTGTTGGCTGTTTCCTACGCAATTTATGATCATCCGGTAATGCCAAGCCGAGAAAGGTTTGATTTCTGAGCAGATGTGCGATGCAATCATGCGAGTGCAGGTGGCGAGCGGACCATTGAATGACCGAAGATCTTGTCGATCGAATTTATGAAGCGGCGTTCGTCCCCGATTTATGGCCAGACGTCTTCGACAGGTTGAGCGAACTGTCGAACTCGGCCGGAGGCGGTATGGGTTTATTCGATGATCGGCTGGACCCGATGCTCATCGCGTCGGACCTGGTCCGGCCGATACTGGAGGGCATCTCTGCGGAAGGCGGGTTCAAGAGCAGCAGTGTCTCCCAACTCCTGCTGACGCTGCCCCCACCCTCGGAATTCGTCTACGACGCGGATTACTTCCCCAAGGAGGCGCTCGAGAACAATCGGACGCGGCTCGACCGGACGCTGCCATTGGGAATCGGTGGCGAAGTCGGTACGTTCATATCCCTGCCTACAGGCGAAGTTCTGTTGTTTACGATGGAGCGTTGGCTGACCAATGATCGGCCATCCCGAGACGAATTGGACCAGCTCAACCGCATGAGGCCACATTTGGCGCGCGCCGGCCTGATTGGTGCGCGCCTGCGGCTGGAACGAGCGCGCGCTACGACTACGGCGCTTGCGGCGATCGGCCTGCCGGCCGCGGTGATGACGAGCAGGGGACGCGTTCTGGCGACCAATCAACTGCTTGACGCTCTGCCCCTTGTGTTCGTGCCGACGGCCCGTGATGGGCTCGCCCTTGCCGATGCCAAGGCAAACAAGTTGTTTCAGCAGGCGATTGCAAGCGGGACTGGTGACGCTGCGTCGGGTCGCTCCGTGCCCATAGCGCCAAGCGAGAATAGCGAGGCCATGATCGTTCACCTCATCCCTCTTCGCCGTCTGGCGCACGAACTTCTCTCAGGCGCCGACATACTGATCGCAGCCACGGCTCTCAACCCGACGAATCTGGTGCCTTCGCCGACCATCCTGACGGGCCTTTTCGACCTCTCGCCGGCCGAGGCGCGATTGGCGGCGGCATTGGCATCGAGGGATAGCCTTGGTGTGGCGGCGACAAGCGCCAACATCACCTATCGCACGGCCAGCACGTATCTTGGTCGTATCTTCGACAAGACAGGCACGCATCATCAGGCGCAACTCGTAGCTCTCCTGAAGGGAGCCTATGTCGCCGTTGCTCCCTCGAAGGGGGAGTGAGCAACGGCGGCCTTAAAGTCTTTGTGTTGATACATGTCGTTGTCCCAGAACCGCGGCACACTTCTGGGTGACTGCACTAGCTTCGCGCAACCGGCATCACCGTCACCTGGCTGACGCCGGTGCGGCGCACCACGGTGCATTGTGTCTCGCGGCCGATGCGCTCGGCGTCGAGCACGCGCACCAGGTCGTCGACGCCGGTGACCGGGCGGCCGTCTATTGCGGCGATGATGTCGCCCTCCTTCAAGCCGGCCTTGGCCGCCGGGCCATCCTTCTCGACGCTGCGCAGCCGCACCGCTGTATTCGTCGACACTTGCGACAGGAGCGCGGCGCGTCGCGGCAGATTGACGGTGTCGGCCGAGACGCCGATGAAGGCGCGGCGCACGCGGCCGAAGCGGATGATCTCCGAAATGACGAAATTGGCGGTGTTGGAGGCAACCGCGAAGGCGATGCCTTGCGCGCCATGGATCATGGCGGTGTTTACGCCGATGACCTCGCCGGCCGACGATACCAGCGGTCCGCCGGAATTGCCGGGATTGAGCGCTGCGTCGGTCTGGATGACGTCGTCGATCAGCCGGCCGGTGGAGGCGCGCATCGAGCGGCCGAGCGCGGAGACGACGCCGGAGGTGACGGTCCATTCGAAACCGAGCGGGTTGCCGATTGCAATGGCGATCTGGCCGCGCCGCAGCCGCTTGGAATCGCCCAGCGGTGCGACGTCGGCAAAGCTGCCGTCGGCGCGCACCAGCGCGATGTCGGTGTCGGGATCGCGGCCAAGAACACGCCCTTCTCTCGAAGCGCCGTCCGGCATCGAAACGCGCACCGTCCTGGCATCACCGACGACATGGAAGTTGGTGACCACCAGCCCGTCCGGCGCAATGACGAAGCCGGAGCCATGGCCGCCCTGACCGCCAACGCGCTCGATGCGGCAGACGGCCGGACCGATGCGGTCGACCGCGTCGGCAACCGTCGTCGAATAGGCGTCGAGCAACGTGTCATCGGTTTGGAATTTGGCGACGGCGACGGCCATGGGAGGGCTCCGTGTGTTCAGGCTTGATCGTGACTATATGTGCGGAGCGGCTGGAACCGCAGCGACCTGACCAGATGGCCAGTCAAACCGGCAACTAGCCGTCAGGCGAGTACCCGCGGACGCGCTGTCGAGCGATATCTGGGGCATGGATGAACCCAGGAGACCATTAATGAGCGATTTCAATCTGAGCGCGTTTTCGCAAGCCGTCGCCGATCTCGCCGCCAAGGCCGCGCCGGCAACGGCTGGCTTCGCTACGCATCATCACCGCACGGCAAGCGCCTTCCACTGGCGTGACGGCTATTTCGTCACCGCTGAAGAGGCTGTCGAGGCCGGCGAGGAGATCGATCTGGTGTTGGCCTCGGGGGAAACGGTGAAGGCCGAGCTGGTTGGCCGCGACCCTTCGACCGGTGTTGCCCTGCTGAAGCCGGCGGAGGCCGTCAGCGCCGCGCCGCTGGCCAAGGCCGATGCGGTGC
>NZ_RZQI01000558.1:0-4034 GCF_003998335.1 Mesorhizobium sp. M7A.F.Ca.CA.002.05.1.1
CGCTCTATGCGATGGATAGATTTGAGTCGAAATCCCTTATCGAAAGTATTAATTTAAAATCCGATTTTCTGATATTCGACAGGTATATTGCTTCAAATATGGCTTATCAGTCAGCAAAAGTCGACCTCGAATTCCAGGATCAAATGATAGAATGGGTCTTGAACCTAGAATTAAAAGTGTTCGGGCTTCCAGCTCCTAATCTCAACGCCTACCTGCGTATATCACCGAACGCGTCGGCGAAAAACGTCCTAAGAAAACCTAAGAGAGACTATACTGACCTTGATGCCGATAGGCATGAGGCGGATAGCTCCTTACTTACGAGGGTTCCGCTCGTGTATGAAAATCTAATTGCGAAATCGGTTTTAGGGGAGTGGTGCGCTGTTGATGTAGATTTTGACGGCAACCTTAGGAGACCTGAGGAGCTTGCCGCCGAGATTCTGACACAACTGTAATCGTCAGAGATTGGCTATCGACTGATATATCGCATTCGCCCTGTGCTCCTTTTCGAATGAAAGCCCAACGTATTGTACGTCAAGCATTTCGAGCGCCTCTAAGCTATGGTTTTCCATCTTTAAACGGTATGCTGGGTCAGCAACGCGTAGTGAGTCGACCTGAACAGGAATGCCGTGATCGACTGGACAAAAGAAGACTTTGCCATATGTGGAGCACCATTGTTTCAGCGCGGGGAATAGAGCGTCTAAGAATGGGCCCGGCTTTGATGCCTTTTCCATGGTATCTAGAAAATGCGAAAATATGTCTGGAATACCCCTGTCACAGATGGTGATTGCAGCTCCATCCTTACTGGCTTCGATCTCACTACAGATTTGCTGGCAGTATAACCACGATGTAGTCTCAAAATCCTGAGATTTGTTGAGCGCAAATGGTGCTTTTCGGGCGACTTCCTCGACAAGTGACACCTTGTGTCCGTTAGTCTCCAGCAAAGTCTTCGTTGCAAGCACCGTTTCTGTTTTTCCTGCTGAAAAGGCCCCGCATATCAGTATCTTCACTTTTCTATTTTCCCGGTCGCCCGAAATTTGACCAGTGAATGAAGAGTCACCCCTTTGTTTGCTAAAACGAGGCGTGGATCCTTGATCTCCGGCTCAAACACGACAAGAAACTCCGTGGCCTTTAGCTCGAATTTCTTAAGGTCATCGATCAGTTTCATTGCTTTGGCGCCTCCAGTGGTACTGTCATCGACAATAAGGCCCACAGAATTTTTTGGCGGCTGCGCCAATGCGTCGAAATAGGACGAGAACATAGCAGGGTCTATTTCGAATTTTGGCTTCGAGTTGTGCACAACCAAGGGGAGGTTCAGTATTTTAGACATTTCGTAGGCAATGAATGGACTTCCGCTCTTAGGAGCAACTATAAAGGAAAATTCGAAATTCTTGAGTTCTGCGTCGTTATTCAATTTTTCTCGCCAAAAAGTGACGAGGCGTTTAGCGTAGCGCTCAGCAACCTCCGAAGAGGTCGTTGCGCCCATCAGATCAATAAATCCATTAGACTGAGTTGAATTAACGCTACCAACCGAAACCTTCTTGGAAATTTTTATCGAATTTAAATCCCGTATGGTCCCAGAGTACAGATCTTCTTTGTTGTAAAAAGAATGAAATAAGCTTGAAATTGTTCTTCTTTTGACGACCCTTCCTTCGATCCCCATTTCGCGCAGAACGTCTAGGGTTGAAGCCAGCTTATTTCGATTTAACCACTTGGATATAAATCCAGGAAGAAATCCAACAAAATCTAAAACCGCCACAACTGTCGATATCGAAAGTATTATTGTAATTAATAATATAAACGGATCATTGGTAGGTATGGTCATATCGTCAGCCCCCTAGTTATGCCCTAGGGGGCTGAATAACACGTTTCTTTTGACTTCGCTATCGTTGGTGCAGGGCCCCTGATTGCCGCTTTCGATCACCACTGCTGCCGCCTTCGCGTCGATAGAGGCGATGCAATTCTGTTTCTGGCTGAACTCTGCCGCAGCGAGGCCCCAACAGATTACGATCACCCGTGCGGGCTTCCGTCATCTGCCTACGGCAGCTTCTCCCTGTTCTCACGCAAAATACTCCTGCAGCGGCCTGACCTCGAGGCTCCCCGCCTTCAGCGCAGCAATCGCTTCCGCCACCGCAGCCGCACCCGACAACGTGGTGTAATACGGCACCTTCTGCATCAGCGTCGCCCTGCGCAGCGACTTCGAGTCCGACACGGCCTTCTGGCCGTCCGTCGTGTTGAAGACGATCTGCACCTGTCGGTTGCGGATGGCGTCCTCGATGTGGGGGCGGCCTTCCAGGACCTTGTTGATCTTCTGCGCGTCGACACCGTTTTCGGCGAGGAAGCGGGCGGTGCCCGAGGTGGCCAGGACCTTGAAGCCGAGGCCGGCAAGGCGCTTGACCGCCGGCAATATGCCTTTCTTGTCCTCGTCGCGCACCGAGACGAACAGCGTGCCGGAACGCGGCAGGTCGACACCGGCCCCTAACTGGCTCTTGGCGAAGGCGAGCGCGAAATCGCGGTCGAGACCCATGACCTCGCCGGTCGAGCGCATTTCCGGGCCGAGCAGGATGTCGACGCCGGGGAAGCGGGCGAAGGGGAAGACCGCTTCCTTGACCGCGATGTGGCCGGGGTTTCTGGGGTCGGGCATGGCGCCGTAATGGGCGAAGGCGTCTTCCAGTTTTTCGCCGGCCATGATGCGGGCGGCGATCTTGGCAATGGGCCGGCCGATGGTCTTGGCAACGAAGGGCACGGTGCGCGATGCGCGCGGGTTGACCTCCAGCACATAGACCGTGCCATCCTTGATCGCATACTGCACGTTCATCAGCCCGCCGACATTGAGAGCGCGGGCAAGCGCTGCCGTCTGGCGCTCCAGCTCGTCGACCAGTTCGGAAGGCAGCGAGTGCACCGGCAGCGAGCAGGCACTGTCGCCCGAATGGATGCCGGCCTCCTCGATGTGCTCCAATATGCCGGAGACGAAGGTCGACTTGCCGTCGCACAGGCAGTCGACATCGACCTCGATGGCGCCGGAGAGATAGGTGTCGAACAGCAGCGGGTTCTTGCCCAGCAGCGTGTTGATCTGGCCGGTCTTGTCGTTGGGGTATTTCTGCTTGATGTCCTCCGGCACCAGGCCGGGCACGGTGTCGAGCAGATAGGTCTGCAGCATGCCCTCGTCATGGATGATCTGCATGGCGCGGCCGCCCAGCACATA
Source organism: Mesorhizobium sp. M7A.F.Ca.CA.002.05.1.1 (assembly GCF_003998335.1). Taxonomy (NCBI): domain Bacteria; kingdom Pseudomonadati; phylum Pseudomonadota; class Alphaproteobacteria; order Hyphomicrobiales; family Phyllobacteriaceae; genus Mesorhizobium; species Mesorhizobium sp. M7A.F.Ca.CA.002.05.1.1. Next base: position 3,203 of record NZ_RZQI01000558.1, read on the forward strand.
GGACGGGCGCACCACCAAGGGGAAGCCGAGCTCGCCGGCGACAAGGCGGGCCTGCTCGACCGAATAGGCAATGCCGTTCTTCGGCTGGCTGAGGCCGAGCTTGTGCAGCAGCTTCTGGAAGCGGTCGCGGTCTTCGGCGAGATCGATCATGTCGGGCGAAGTGCCGAGGATCGGAATGCCGGCCTTTTCCAGCGCGTCCGCCAGCTTCAGCGGCGTCTGGCCGCCGAACTGGACGATGACGCCAACCAGTTCGCCCGAGGCCTGCTCGGCGCGCAGGATCTCCAGCACGTCTTCCGCCGTCAGCGGCTCGAAATAGAGCCGGTCCGACGTGTCGTAGTCGGTCGAGACCGTCTCCGGGTTGCAGTTGATCATGATCGCTTCGTAGCCGGCATCGCGCAGCGCAAAGGCGGCGTGGCAGCAGCAATAGTCGAACTCGATGCCCTGGCCGATGCGGTTCGGCCCGCCGCCCAGGATGACGACCTTCTTGCGCGACGAGACCTGCGCCTCGTCGGCCAGCGCACCGGCAAACGGCACTTCATAGGTCGAATACATGTAGGCGGTCGGCGAGGCGAACTCGGCCGCGCAAGTGTCGATGCGCTTATAAACCGGATGAACGTCGAGCTTTTCGCGAATCTTCGCAATCACTTCGACGTCTGTTTTCGTCAATGACGCGAGGCGGGCGTCGGAAAAACCCATGGCCTTCAGCATGCGCAGATTGACGGCATCCTCGGGGATGCCGTGCTCGCGGATGCGGGCTTCCATGGCGACGATCCCGGCGATCTGCTCAAGGAACCACGGGTCGATCTTGCACATGGCGTGCACGTCTTCCAGC
>NZ_RZQI01000559.1:0-4028 GCF_003998335.1 Mesorhizobium sp. M7A.F.Ca.CA.002.05.1.1
CCAGGGCGGCGACAGGAATGGCTTGCTCAGGACCTCAAAATCTCTTGCTCAGGACCTCCGGCTGTCAGAACGCGACGACATCACCAGGCAGTAGCGCAAGTTCGGCCACGATGCCGCCGCCTGTCGTGGCATTGCTAACCGATCCATTCATGTTGGCGGTGCCCGCTAGCGGCACCATTTTTCGACGGCAATTGCAATTGCCTTGGTGCAATCGACGAGATCGCGCACCGAAACGCGTTCGTTCGGCTGATGCGCCTGCGCGGGGTCGCCGGGACCGAAATTGACGGTCGGCGTGTTGCCGAGGCCGGTCGGCAGGCCGATGTCGCTGTGCGCGCCAAAACCACTCAGGACCGGCGAGAGATTGGCTTCTTTGACGGCCTCCTGGAAGACGCCGACAAAGGGATTGTCCGAGGGGATTTCGGCGCAATCGGCGTCGAGGATCCACTCGACGCGGGCGGGGTGCTTTCGCAGGTAGGGGTCTGCCTGGCAGACATTGGCTATGTGCTCTTCGATTTCGCGTTTGACGTTGCCACCCAGTTTGAACTCGTCGTGCTCGCTCGGCAGATATTGAGCGTCGATGATGATCTCGCCGCGCCCTGCCATGGAGGACGGATGTTCGCCGGCGCTCATCTGGGTGACGATGATCTGGTTGGGCAGGTCCATCAACGGATGGTTCTTTCTGGGATCGAACATCCAGCGCCGGTTGAGGATGTCGATGCCGTCGAGGATTTGCCGGCAAAGCTGGACGGCATCGACCGGGCCGCTCGAATACCAGGCATTGGGCGTCAGCTCCGCATGCCCGCCTATGCCGTCAATGATGATCTTCCCCCACAGAATGCCGTGACAGAGCGGTGCGATCTTGTTCGCCGTCGGTTCGGTCATGATGCCGGCGTCGGCGTGAAAGCCGCGATCGACCATGGCCAGCGACCCCATGCCGCCGATTTCCTCGTCGACGACGGTGGTGAAGACGACGTCTCCGGACAGGGGAATGTCGAGTCCCTTCAGGATCTCGACGGCCATCAGCATGCAGGCGACGCCGCCTTTCATGTCGACCGTACCGCGGCCGTGTAGAAATCCGTCCTTGAGGACGGGCTGGAACGGGTCGGTCGTCCAGTGCCCTGCGGCGCCGGGCGGGACGACATCGATATGGCCGGTCAGCATGATGGAGCGACCGCCGCCCGTGCCCTTCAAGACGCCGCCGAGATTGGGCCGGCCTTCGAACGTCCTGCCTTTGTTGGCGCCGGCGCGCCCCTTGTATTTTTCGTAGAGTGCAGGGCCATCCGGGTCCCATAGATCGGTCGAGAAGCCGAGCGCCTCGATCCGCTTTTGCAGATAGAGCTGGCAATCACGCTCGCCGGGGCCGGCCTCCTTTGGATCGGATTTCACGATCGAGGGGAAGGCGACGAGATCGCTCAGCGTTTGGACGATACGGTCAGCGCTTGCCTCGACGCGCGCGGCAATGATCTCTTCCATGGACGGCATCATGATCTCCAACGTTGGGAAAGTCGGTCGGCGAGAAGGACGAAAACCAGAAGGGCGCCGACAATCCCCACCTGCCAAACCGTGTTGATGTTCAATTGCAGAAGGCCGGTCTTCAGCGTGACCAGCAGCAGGACGGCCGCGAACACGCCGCCAACGCCACCGCGCCCTCCGGTGATGGCGATGCCTCCAAGCATGGCGGCAGTCAGCGATTCGAGTTCGAGGTTCTGGCCGATATTGGGCCTGCCGCTGCCGAGCCAGGAGATCGAGACGAGCCCAGCGGCGCCGGCGAGCGCGCCACTCAAGGCGTAGAGGATCAAGCGAACGCGATCGACCGGAATACCGACCAGCCTGGCCGAGCGTTCGTTGAAACCCATGGCGTAGATCCAGCGCCCCCACGCTGTCGAGAGCAGCACCAAACCGGCTAGCGCAAAGCAGGGGATGGCAAGGGTGAGAAAGGGCAGGGGAATGCCCATGACGACGCCGCGCCCCCACACAAGCAGCCAGGAGGGCACGCCTGCTTGGGCCGCGCCGCCGGTAATGGCAAGTGCAGCGCCGGAATAGACGAAGAAGGTGCCGAGCGTCGCGATGAAGGGGAGAAGCGCGAGCCCGTTCACCAGCCATCCGTTCAAGGCACCGAGCATCGCGCCGGCCAGGATGCAGACGGCGGGCAGCAGGACCGGCGGCAATCCCAGCTTGAGGCAAAGCATCGCGACGATGGCGGACAGCGAGACCGCACCGCCGACCGAGAGGTCGATGCCGGCGCCACCGGCCATGATGACCAGCCCTTGTCCAAGGCCGACCAGGGCAAGGATCGTCGAGAACTGAAGAATGGTGGTGACGGTGCCGAGATTGAAAACAGAAGGCCTGAGCGCCAGCAGGCCGACAATCACGATCAGCCAAAGCATACAGAGCAAAGCCAGGGTAAGGGCCGGGCCTTGCAGGTTGCGGAGCGTTTTCATGCGCGGGCTCGTTGAAATCTGCCGAGCGGCAATCGGTTGCAAACAGCTTCGAAGCCAAGCACGCCGATGATGAGAACGCCGGTGACGACAGGCTGCCAAAGGGAAGGGACACCGATCAGCAGCAGGCCGTTCTGCAGGATTCTCAGAAGCAGCACGCCGAGCACGGTGCCGATCAGGCTGCATCTGCCGCCCAATATGCTGGTCCCGCCAAGAATGACCGCGGCAATGGCGTCGAGCGCCAGCGTGCTGCCGATCGTCATCTCCACATTGCGATAGGTGGCGACATAGAACGTGGCGGCAATGCCAGTCAGCACACCGCTGATGACGAAGGTCATGAAGCGGATCTTGATCACCGGGATGCCAGAAAGCCGCGCTTTTTCCTCCGAATTGCCGATCGCCAGCAGATGCAGCCCATAAGGGGTTCGCCGCAGCGCCAGCCAGACGGCCAGATAGGCAACGGCAATCACCAGGGCAGGGACGGGGACGCCGAGCACGCTGGTTGCAAGAAGATCTGTAAGGCTCGAGGGCAGGCCCGAAAGCCATTGCCCTCCGAGAAGTACGAAGACGGCGGTGCGGTAGACACCAAGCAGGCCGAGTGTACCGACAATTGCCGGAACGCGGCCGAGGACAACGACGGCGGCGGTCACGCATCCCAGCAGCGCACCGACCAAAGGGCCTGCAATGAGCGCCAGCAGCGGATTGCCGCCGGCGCCGAGCACACGCCCGATGGCGATGGCCGCCAGACCCATGACGATGCCGATCGAGACATCGATGCCGCCCATGGCGAGCAGCAGGGTCATGCCAAGGCCGATCAGCAGCAGTTCGACACTGTTGCGCAAGACCGTGGCTGCATTGCCTGATGTCGCGTAGTGCGGCGATGCGACAGAAAAGATGACGATCGCCAGCAAACAGGCGACAAACAGAGACCACTCCCGCCCGTTCATGGAGAAGACACCGTTTCCAAACTGCCGCACCACGTTCATCTCAGAGCTCAGAAGTTGAACTTGTCGACATTGTCCTTGGTGAAGACGGCCGGCGGCCCGAGAAGCAAAATGCCCTTGGCGGCATCATAGGTGACGGGCTTTTCCAGGCCGACGACCTTGTTTTCCGCTTCGAAGCTCTTACCGTCGATCAGCTGTTTGCCGGCCCAGACCGTGAGATAGCCGAGTTGCTCGGGATCCCAGAGAACGGTGAAGCCGAAGGCTCCGCTCTTCAGGTAAGACCGTGCCGTGTTCGGGCTGCAGTAGCCGGCACCGATGACCGAGCCGATCTTGCCTGCGGTTTCGATGGCCTGGGCTACGCCCGGGCATGTCGAGGAGGCGACGGCGATGATCGCCTTGATGTCCGGGTTGGCCGCCATCAGATCGCCTGATATTTGCGCGGCGCGTTCGGCGGTGCCGCCGGCGAATTGCGGCGCGAGCAGCTTCAGCTTCGGATATTTGGCGGTGGCTTGCTTCTGCATGAAGCCGATCCAGGCGTTGAGATTGGACGCCGTTGCCTCGCCGGAGACGATGCCGATGGTTGCGTCCTCGCCGACGCGCTTGACGAGTTCGTCGACAATGGTTGTGCCGAGGCCTTCGTCGGTCG
>NZ_RZQI01000560.1:0-4021 GCF_003998335.1 Mesorhizobium sp. M7A.F.Ca.CA.002.05.1.1
GTTGACATACTGGACAGGGAAACGAAACGGCAGTTCGACCATCGCTTCGTCGACCGACACGGTTTCGAGATGCTCGATCAGCGTCGGACCGGAATACCATTCCATGCTTTCCGACCGGCGGCTGACATTGTCGCCATAACGGGCCGACATCGGGATCGGCACAATGGTCTGGAAGCCGAGATCGCGCGAGAATTGCCCGTAGTCTTCGACGATCCGGTCGAAAACCGCCTGATCGAAATCGACAAGATCGATCTTGTTGACGGCCAGCACGACGTGGCGGATGCCGAGCAGCGAGGCGATGATCGAATGCCGCCTTGTCTGGCGAAGCACACCCTGCCGGGCATCGATCAGCACGATCGCCAGGTCGGCGGTCGAGGCGCCGGTGGCCATGTTGCGGGTGTATTGCTCGTGGCCAGGTGTGTCGGCAACGATGAATTTGCGTTTCGGCGTGGCGAAGAAGCGGTAAGCGACGTCGATGGTGATGCCTTGCTCGCGCTCGGCCTCCAGACCGTCGACCAGCAGCGCGAAATCAATGTCGTCGCCCGTCGTTCCATGCTTGCGCGAATCGCGTTCGAGCGCGGCGAGTTGGTCCTCGAAAATCTGCTTGGTATCGGACAGCAGGCGCCCGATCAGCGTCGACTTGCCGTCATCGACCGAGCCGCAGGTCAGGAAGCGCAGCAGCGACTTCTTCTCCTGCGCCGCCAGATAGTCGCGAACGCCGTCGGTGGGGGCGAGGCTCTTTGCCATGATGTGGCGCATGGTCAAAAGTACCCCTCGCGCTTCTTCTTTTCCATCGAGCCGGCTTCATCGCGATCGATCAGGCGACCCTGCCGTTCGGACGTGCGTGCCGTCAGCATTTCGCCGACGATGGCTTCCAGCGTGTCGGCATCCGATTCGATGGCGCCGGTCAGCGGATAGCAGCCAAGCGTGCGGAACCGCACCAGCCTGTTCTCCACCGTCTCGCCGGGGCGCAGTTTCATGCGCTCGTCGTCCCGCAGGATCAGCATGCCGTCGCGTTCCACCACCGGTCGTTCCTTGGCGAAATAGAGCGGCACGATCGGGATACTTTCCTGCAGGATGTACTGCCAGATATCGAGTTCGGTCCAGTTCGACAGCGGAAAGACGCGGATCGATTCACCCGATGCGATGCGGGTGTTGAATATCTTCCACATTTCGGGGCGCTGGTTCTTCGGATCCCACACATGCTGGGCGTTGCGGAAGGAAAAGATGCGCTCCTTGGCGCGCGATTTCTCCTCGTCGCGACGAGCGCCGCCAAAGGCCGCATCGAAACCGTATTTGTCGAGCGCCTGGCGCAGCGCCACGGTCTTCATGACATGGGTGTGGGTGTTCGAACCATGGTCGAAGGGATTGATGTTGTCGCGCACGCCGTCTTCATTGACATGAACCAGGAGATCGAAGCCGAGTTTCTGCGCCATCTGATCGCGAAAGGCGATCATCTCGCGGAACTTCCACGTCGTGTCGACGTGAAGAAAGGGGAACGGCGGCTTGGCGGGATAAAACGCCTTCATCGCCAGATGCATCAACACGGATGAATCCTTGCCAACCGAATAGAGCATGACCGGCTTGGCAAAAGCGGCCGCAACCTCACGGAATATATGGATGGACTCGGCTTCAAGCCGTTGAAGATGCGTAAGCGCTGTTGTCATGGGCCGTGGGCGTTCTTTCGTATCTTCCAACAGAAGACCTTGCCTCAAATCATCGAGCTCTTCGCACCCGGTTCGAGCCTTGTTTCTGGACAATCTTCTCGTGCCGGCGTTCTAGCAGATCGCCATTATCAAGAACAATGCTGTACTGACCCGGCCGCACATGGTTCGAGAATGAATTTTCCACAGATGCCGGCAAATCCGGAAATTCCTGCCTGCAAGCTCAACGGCCCAGAAAACGCGGGGAAAATATTGCTTGAATGGATCAGCTGCGGCTTTCAAGGGACTTCCTCTGGTCGGCCCGCGCCTGCCGCCGCTTTTCGGTGGCAATCTGCCCTATACACTATCGAAAATGGGGGGCAGCCGCTATACCAGCCTCGGGAAGTGGGCAAGTGCATCATGGGCAATTTCGAGGCGAGCGTATTCAACTTCGCTAAACAAGATCCGCCGCATGAAACTTGCCGAAGACAGCGAGCCCGAAAATTGACCCGGCTTTCACCCCTGAGACAGCAATTCACGCCTTCGCGGATCAACAACTACTTCTCCGTCCTTTGCTTCTTTTTTCCACCGGTACTGGGATCGGTGGTCAGCTTTGTATTCGCTGGCGGAGGCCTTTCGTCAGCCCTGCTGATTGCTTTACGGAAAAGGCGCTTCAACGCCGACCGGCCCATGATCTGGTTGACGGTCGCGATCTATGCCTACTGCGCCTCCAATCTCCTGGCTTCCATCGTCAACAATTCGTTCGCCCGTGATGCGCCACATCTTATCCCGCTCGTCACCTTCCTGTTTTTTCCCGTGTCCTATTCGACCTGGAGCATCACGCAGAAAACCACGCTTACCCGCATCATCGTGCTTTCCAGCATGGCCGCCTGTTTTGCCGCGCTGCTCATGGCCGTCATCCAGCAATATTGGATTGGCGTCAGGGCCGAGGGGGGAGCCGGAAATCCGATCGTCTTCGCAACCGTGGTGTGCCTTGCCGTGGTGATGTGTGTGGCTGGCGCCTTGTCCGGTGTTGAGCAAGCCCGGACCCCACTCTTCTACGCGGCACTGGCCGGGACGATCGCCGTCATCTATTCCGGCTCGCGTATCGTCTGGCTGGCACTGCTGATCGCCGGCATCGCCGTCATGCTGATCAACCGGCACAGGCTCAGAGGCAGGAATGCCGTTCGCCTGCTGCTGCTGCTGGCAGCGGTCGGCGTCGTGATCGCCGCTTCCAGCTTCCAGGCGATATCCGGGCGGGTCGACTTTTTGCGCTCCGATTGGGGTGCGCTTGGGGCTGGCGGCAATTACGACACCTCGTTGGGAATACGTGTTGCGCTTTGGGAGATCGGCCTCAAAGCATTCCATGACATGCCACTGTTCGGGCACGGTGTGGGTGCAACCCAGCATCTGATCAAGCAGGGCTTTCATGAGCAGTTCGCGATGGACACAGGCTTCAACCATTTTCACAACGGCTTCCTGACCGCCTTGGTGCAAGCGGGAATTCTGGGTGCCGTGACGCTGGCGGCGATCTTTATCGTTGCCGCCGGAAATGCCGCCCGGGTCTTGCGAAACAGCAACGATCCGAGCGAGCGGTTCGGCGCGACCATGATTGTTGTCGTGGTGATCACCTATCTGACGGCCGGAATGACAGGCATCCTGATCGGCCATGACATTCTGGACTCGGTGCTGATGGTCTTCATGGTGAGCGGAACATATCTCGCCTCCGGACGCCATGTTCCTTTGTTGGAAGAGCAGGCACTTGCACCAGTGATGGAAGAGCGAGCACTTCCATCAGTCACCAGAGAGCTGTTTCGGGTAAGGCCATGAAGGTTCTGGTCACGGGCGCGACAGGTTTCATCGGGCGCCTTGTCGTGCGCCACCTTCGCGAAGCCGGTGCCGAGCTTCGCCTCGCCTCCCGCCATCCCGAGAGGCTTGGTTCGGAGAACGAGACTGTGCCGATGCCCGGCTTCGATGCGCCGGCCGCCGCCTTCCTGGAACTGACCCGGCATATTACTGACGTCGTCCATTGCGCCGGCCTCAACAATGATCAGGGAAATGCAACCGAAGCCGATTACCAGGCGGCCAATGTGGAACTGAGCGCAAGGCTGGCGCATGCCGCGGCCGCCCAGATAAGCGGACGTTTCATCCATCTCTCCTCGATCCGAGCGGTGATCGGCGCGCATGTCAGCGCAACGATCGACGAGGACACGCTTCCTGCCCCACAATGCGCCTATGGACGCTCGAAGCGCGAAGGCGAGATCAAGGTTTTGGACGCCTACGCGTTACACGGCCGCTCGGACGCCGCCGTGTTGCGCCTGCCTCCGGTTTATGGAAGCGGCATGAGGGGGAATCTGGCAACGCTGATGCGCCTTGCC
>NZ_RZQI01000055.1:0-13261 GCF_003998335.1 Mesorhizobium sp. M7A.F.Ca.CA.002.05.1.1
CCCAGCGCGCCGTCGACGGCGCGGTGGTCGGTCGACAGCGTCACCGACATCACGGTGGCGATCTTGATCTCGCCGTTCTTGACCACCGCCCGCTCCTCGCCGGCGCCGACCGCCAGGATGGTCGCATGCGGCGGGTTGATGACCGCGGCAAAATCCTTGATGCCGAACATGCCGAGGTTGGACACCGCAGTGGTGCCGCCCTGATACTCTTCCGGCTTCAGCTTGCGGCTGCGCGCACGGCTGGCCAGGTCCTTCATCTCGTTGGAGATGGCGGACAGCGTCTTTTCGTCGGCCTTGCGGATAATCGGTGTGATCAGCCCGCCCGGGATCGACACGGCAACGCCGACATCGGCATGCTTGTGCTTCACCATGGCGCTTTCGGTCCATGAGGCATTGGCATCCGGCACCGCCTTCAGTGCCATGGCCATCGCTTTGATGACCATGTCGTTGACCGACAGCTTGTAGGCTGGAGCGTCGCCCTTATCGGTCTTCTTCACCGGGGCTGCCGCATTGATCTGCGTGCGCAGCGCCAGCAGCGCATCGAGTTCGCAATCGAGCGTCAGGTAGAAATGCGGGATGGTGGTCTTGGCTTCGACCAGGCGCCGCGCGATGGTCTTGCGCATATTGTCATGCGGGACGAGGTCGTAGGAGCCCTGTTCGAACAGACGCAGCACGTCCCCCTCCCCCTTGAGGGGAGGGTGGCCGGCCACAGGCCGGTCGGGTGGGGTCGCTTCGACCGGTGTCGGCGCCAGGGCGGTGCTGAATTGGGCGGCGCCTCCTGAGGCGACCCCCTCCGTCCGCTTCGCGGACACCTCCCCCTCGAGGAGGGAGGAAAGTGCGGCGTCGATATCGGCTTTTACAACACGGCCGTATGGGCCTGTGCCGGATACGGTTGAGAGGTTCAGGCCAGCCTCGCGGGCTAGGCGCCTGGCCAAAGGTGTTGCGCGGGCTTTCCCCTCCCCCTCGAGGGGAGGGTGGCCGGCCGCAGGCCGGTCGGGTGAGGTCGGTTCGACTGGGCTCGACGGTACAGGGGTGCCTCCTGAGGCAACCCCCTCTGTCGACTTGGTCGACGTCTCCCCCTCGAGGGGGGAGATTGGCGCATAGCTTTCATCGTCGGCATAAATCCATGCAACAGCTGCACCGACCGCAATATCGACACCTTCCTTGCCGGTGACGTCGCGCAGCACGCCGCTGGCCGGCGCGTCGATCTCCATCGCCGCCTTGTCGGTCTCGATCTCGAACAGCACATCGCCCTTCTTGACGTGCGCGCCTTCCTCGGCGAACCAACGCGAGATCTGTCCGGTCGCCATGTCCATGTCGACCTTGGGAAGAATGACTTCGGTCGGCATTTCTCAGCGAACCCCTTTCACGAGGTCACGCGCAGCGGTGATGATGTCGGGAATTTGCGGCACCGTCGCCTTCTCGAGCTCCGGATTATAGGGGATCGGCGTTTCAGCGCCGCCCAGCCGCACGATCGGCGCATCGAGATAATCGAACGCTTCGCTCTCGGCGATCATGGCGCTGACCTCGGCGCCGATGCCCAGCGTCTTGACCGCTTCGTAGACGCATAGCAGCCGCGACGTCTTCTTGACACTGTCGATGACGGTCTGCTTGTCCATCGGCCGGATGGTGCGGAGATCGACGACTTCGACGTCGATGCCTTCGCTCTCCAGCGCGGCAGCCGCGTCGAGCGCCTTCTGCACCATGATCGAGGTGGCGACGATGGTCAGGTCGCGGCCCTCGCGGCGGATATCTGCCTTGCCGATCGGCACGGTGTAATAGCCTTCGGGCACCGGTCCCTTCATCTTGTAGAGCAGCTTGTGCTCGAAGATCATGACCGGATCGGGATCGGCGACCGCCGCCAACAGCATACCCTTGGCATCATAGGGGGTCGCCGGCTGGATGACTTTCAGACCCGGCACATGGCCGAGCCAGGCTTCCAGGCTCTGGCTGTGCTGAGCCGCCGCACCGGTGCCGGAACCGGCGGGAAAGCGCATCACCACGGGAACTGAAACCTCGCCGCCCAGCATGAAGCGCATCTTGGCCGCCTGGTTGACGATCTGCTCCATGGCAAGCGTGGCGAAGTCGGAAAACTGGAACTCGAAGATCGGCCGCATGCCCGTGAGGGCAGCGCCCACCGCGACGCCCGCGCCGCCCAATTCCGAAATCGGCGTGTCGATGACGCGGTCAGCGCCGTAACGTTCGACCAGGTCGCCGGTGACCTGGAAGGCGCCGCCATAGACACCGATATCCTCGCCCATCAGGAAAACGCGTTCGTCCATGTCCATGGCGATCGCCATGGCTTCCTGGATCGCCTGGGCGTAGCTCAGTTCACGCACCATCGCGTCCATCACGCCTGCTCCGTATACACGTAATTTCCGGTCTCGCTGATATCGGGCGATGGGCTCGCCTTGGCGAACTCGATGCCCTCGGCGATCTCTTGCGCCACGGCATCGCGAATGGCCTCGATGCCCTTGTCGTCGATGAAGCCGAATTCCCTGAGCTCGCTTTCGAACAGGGTGATCGGATCGCGGTTCGACATCCAGTCCTCGATCTCTTCCTTGGTACGATAGCGGTTGCGGTCGCTCTTGGAATGGCCGCGATGGCGGTAGGTCTTGGACTCGATCAGCGTCGGCCCCTCGCCGGCGCGGGCTCGGGCGATAGCCTGATGAGACGCCTCGGCGACCTCGGAGAAGATGTTGCCGTTGACGATGACGCCCGGCATCGAATAGGCGGCGGCGCGCTCGGCGATGTTCTTGACCGCGGTCGAGCGGGCTGTCGATGTGGACATGCCGTAGCCATTGTTCTCGCAGACGAAAATGACGGGCAGCTTCCAGACCGCCGCCATGTTGAGCGCCTCGTGGAAAGCGCCTTCATTGTTGGCGCCATCGCCGAAGAACGAGACCACGACCTTGCCGGTCTTCATCATCTTGGAGGACAATGCCGCCCCGACGGCGATCGGGATGCCGCCGCCGACGATGCCATTGGCGCCGAGATTGCCCTTGCCGACATCGGCGATGTGCATCGAGCCGCCACGGCCCTTGCAATAGCCTGTGGTCTTGCCGAAGAACTCGGCGAACATGCGCTTGACCTCGGCACCCTTGGCAATGCAGTGGCCATGACCGCGATGCGTCGAGGTGATCTGGTCATCCTCGGCAAGCGGCATGCAGATGCCCATGGCGCTGGCTTCCTGGCCGATCGACAAATGCATGGTGCCGTGGATGAGACCGCGCGTGTAGCACTCCTCCGCGCCCTCTTCGAAGCGGCGGATCAGGTACATCTTGTGGAGCACCTCCCTGAGCTGCTCGGCGCTGTACTGGCGGTAGACGAAGGGCAGATTGGCGCGACTGTCAGTGACGGCTTTGCTGGCTGTGGCCATGATCACGCTCCCACGGACCCATAGACGAGCTTGTCCTGGCGGGCGCGCAGTTCGGCGATCTTGGAGCCCGCCGCGGGCGCTGCATTCGCGTAGGTTATGAGCTCGCCCTTCTTGATCGGCGCGGTGACCGAGCCGCCCTGCAGCAGGCCGCAGGGAATGGCCTTGGCGGCGCGCGCCTCCGGCGTCGTCATGATCCAGGCGCGGTAGCAATATTCACCGATCGCATCGAGCTTCTCGCCGGGCTTCATGTCCTTCTTGGCCACGGCGGCGACTTCGGCCACCGGTTTGGCCAGCGGCACCATGTCGGCCTTGCCGTAGAGCACGACGCGCGCGCAGGTCAGCGGCACTTCGAGCGAGGTCAGGTGATAGGGACGATGGAAAGTGAAATACGGGCCTTTGCCCATCTTCAAATCTTCCATGCGCTCGGAGATGCGCGGATGCGACATGTCGGCAACGACGAAGACGCCGGGCGCGACACCCTTGCCGATCGAATAGTCGACGACGCCGACCCTCGACAGCACGCCGCCATCCTTCTGCGGCACCAGCACCTTGGACAGTTCGCCAAGCGTGGCCGCCGGGCCATGCATGCCGGCCTTGTCTGGAACCAGGCCGGTGGCATTGGCGATCGCCGCCATCTCGACCATGGTCTTGGAGCCGTCGACGAATTCGACCAGCATCCGCACATTCATGTGCCGGCGCTTGGCTTCCTCCTCATAGTCTGGGGGAATGGCGTCGATGTTGAGCGGGTTGTTCTTGCCCTTGCCGGCGGCAACGATCGGATGCCCCATGGCCGAAACGAACTCGATCAGCTCCATGCAGGAGGACGGCTCATCGCCGGCGCCCAGCGAATAGGTGACGCCGAGCCGGTCGGCCTCGCTCTTCAGATAGGCGCCGATGGTGACGTCGGCCTCGACATTCATCATCACCAGATGCTTGCCATGTTCCATGGCGCGCAGCCCGATCTCGGCGCCGACGGCGGGAACCCCGGTGGCGTCGATGACGACGTCGATCAGATCATTGTTGATGACAAGGCTGGCATCGTTGGTGACCGCCACCTTGCCGGCTTCCATCGCCGCCGTCATCGCCGACGCGTTCGACACCTCGCGCGCATGCCCGGTTTCCTGGAAGGCGATATCGACGGCCTTGCTGGCGGCAGGCAGGTTCAGTTCGGAAATGGCGCCGATCTCGATGCCCGACATATGGGCGACACGAGTGACGATGTCAGTTCCCATCTCGCCCGAGCCGATCAGGCCGATGCGGATAGGCTTGCCCGACTTGGCGCGTTCCTCGAGATCGCGGGCAAGGCCCGTCAACGAAACATTGGAAGCCATACCGCTCGTTCCTCCCATAATGCAGGCTTGTTCGATTGCCTGACGGGTATTGAACATCTGTATTTCTGTCAAGACTAATGTCCAGATTGTCGTGCTTAAAACCACTTTCCAGGCAGCCCGAACCATGGACGAAAACGAAGCCGCGAACCGCACGGCGCGCGAAGACAGGTTCGCTCGCAGGCGGAGCCAGCGCGGAACGCTTTTTTGCGATTACGGCCGGTCGTGAAATAAAAGTACCGAAATATTAGATTGTAAAATTTATCTTTCACAGCGTGTTCTCGCGTGCTAGCGTCGCGTCATGAACTGGAAATGAACTGCGCTTCCTGGGGTGGCCTTTTCCGGTCTGTTCCAAATAGGTCTGCCAAGGGACGTTGCGGCCGATGAAGATGAAAACGCCTGGCGAGAAGACTGTTTCCGGTGAGACCGAGGTGGCCAGCGCGCTGGAAGCCAGGTTGCGCGAGGGCTGGCTGGAGTTCGCGCGGACCGAGCAGGCAATCGCGCGATACCTGCTCGCCAACATCCATGACATTCCCTTTGAAACTGGCGCCACCATTGCCGCCGGCGCCGGCGTAAGCGAGGCAAGCGTTACCCGTTTCGTGCGGCGTCTCGGCTACACCGACCTCAAGGAAATGAAGCGTGGCCTGCGCTCCGCACCGAAAGCCGCTGGCCCGGGCCTGGACAGTGCCGAGTTGCGTTTCCGCATCGGCGGCGAAAAGCAGGAACGATTGGCTCGCAGCCTGGAGATGGAGCAGCAGGCCTTGACCGCGGCTTATGGCCTTGCCCAGGGCGAGATATGGTCCGAAATCGTTCATCTGCTGAGCACCTGCGATCGCGTGAACTGCGTCAGCTTCCAAGCCGTGAAGGGACTGGGGCTCGATTTCGCGACGCGTCTGCGCTGGGTGAGGAGCGATGTCCGCTTTGCCGAAGGTTTGGGCGGCACGTTCTCAGAAATCCTCACCGATAGCGGCGAAAATTCTTGCGTGCTGCTGATCGACACGGCGGAATACGCAGCGATGAGCTTTCGGCTGTGCGCCCAGATCAAGCGCCGAAAGATTCCTCTGATCATCGTTACCGACAAATACAGTCATTGGGCATCTGAATACACAAAACTGGCGCTCGAAGTATCGACGCGCGTCGACCTGTACTGGGATTCGACGGCCGCCATAAGTTCGGTTCTGAACCTCCTCACGCATTCCGTTGCCGAGAAACTTGGCAAATCGGCCGAGACGCGGATGAACGAGCTGGAGGATATCGCCGGGATCCTGCGAACCTTCCACAAACCGCCACGGCGCGTCGCACGGCACATCAAAGAGGAAGAAGGCGAAGAATGACGATGCATCACCCGTTGCTGAAACCGTGGACAGTCAGGGCAGGCGCATGAAGTTGACGGAATACGCCGCCTATGACGGCGTCGGTCTGGCCGAGCTCCTACGCAATCGGGAAGTTACGCCGCGCGAACTGGGCAACTGCATCCTTTCAGGGATCGCCGCGGTCAATCCGCAGCTCAATGCCGTGATCGAAACCTATGCCGATGCGATCGAGGGGCTGGGCGACGTTCCCGGACCCGCACCTTTCCACGGCATGCCGACATTGACCAAGGATTTCCCTATCGAAGCCGGCCGGCCGGGAGAGTTTGGCAGCGTTCTCGCCAAGGGTTTCATCTGCGGCGAGGATCACGCCTTCTGGGCGAAAATGCGATCCGGCGGCCTTGCCAATATCGGGCGTACCACCACGTCGGAATTCGGCATAGCGGCGGCAACCGAATCCTCTCTCTATGGTGCGACACGCAACCCCTGGGATACCAGCAGGGGTGTTTCGGGATCGAGCGGCGGCGCAGCCGCGGCCGTTGCCGCCGGCATCGTTCCCGTCGCGCAAGGCGCCGACGGTGGCGGCTCCATTCGCACCCCCGCCGCCTTTTGCGGGGTCGTCGGCCTGAAGCCGTCCCGTGGACGGATCAGCGGCGCGCCGGAATCGAATGCGCCAATGCTGGGTCTCGCCATTTCATTCATGCTGACACGCTCGATCCGCGACACGGCGGCTTTGCTTGATCTGGGTTCTGGTGCGCTTCCCGGCGACAGCTATGAGATCGTCCCTCCGACCACCAGCTATGCCCAGGCGATCAAGACGCCACCCAAGGCTTTGCGCATTGCCCTGTGCACAACGTCCTGGTCCGGCTATCCGCTCGACCCCGAGGTGAAGGCGGCAGTCCTCGAAGTGGGCAAGAGGCTGGAGCAACTGGGCCACAAGGTCGTCGAAGCCGGGCCTGTGTTCGATTATGAGCGCTATCTGGCGGCACAGAAAGTGATCTGGGCAGCTTCTACGGCGCAGTCGCTCGACGAGTTGGCGGGCCTGCTGCGGCGGCCGATCGATGAAGACAGCCTGCAGCAGACGACACTTGCCGTCTACCGCCATGGCCGAACGCTCGATGCGGCAAGCCTGATCGCGGCTCTCGCGGTGTATGACCGGATCACGCGGACGGTTGGCGAATTCCTGGCCGTCCATGACGTGCTGGTGACGCCGACTTGCGCGATCTCGCCGGAGTTGCTCGGCACGTACGACCCGGATCGTCCTGGCCGCGACATCGACACGGTGTTCGCCGATCTGGCGCCGAAGGAGACGTTCAGCGCGCTCTTCAACGGCACCGGATCGCCGGCGATATCCCTGCCGCTCGGCTGGACGCAAAACGGCCTGCCGATCGGAGTGCAGTTTGTCGCCGCGTTCGGACGCGACGATCTGCTGCTGCGGTTGGGTGCGGTGCTTGAAGCCGACTACGCCTGGCACCAGCGCAAACCACCTACCCACATCACCAAGACTGCTTGAACCAACAACGACTGCTTGAACCAACAAGCATGGAACCGCCCCGGGAACATCATCAACGAAAATGGGAGATTGTCATGGACCGCAGAGTATTCCTCAAAAGTGCGGCGTTTGCCGGCTTCAGCATCGCGACGTTGCCGGCCACATTGCTTCGAGCCAATGCTGACGGCAGCAAGATACTGCGTATGGCCTATGGAGCCGAGGTTCTCACCCTGGACCCGATCAAAACCACTTACGGAGCCGATATCCTCATCCAGGGCATGATGTATGCACGCCTGCTGCATGCCAATGCCGATCGCACTGAAGTCGGCCCGGGCCTTGCCGAGAGCTGGGACATCGCGGATGACGGCAAGACCTATACCTTCCACCTGCGCGAGGCCAAATTTTCCGATGGGTCGCCGATCACGGCCGAGGACGTGGCGTTCAGCTGGAACCGCATGCGCTTCCAGAAGGATTCCGCCTATGCGGCGCCGTTCCAGCCCCTGACCAAGATCGAGGCAAAGGACGCCAGGACAGTGGTGATGACGCTCGATCGCAAATTCACGCCCTTCCTGACGCTGACCGAAATCTGGAATACCGGCATTGTGCCGAAGGCAGCGGTCGAGAAAATGGGCGACGACGCTTTCGCCAAGGCGCCGGTCACATCAGGGCCGTTCAAATTCGTCGAATTGAAGCCGGGAGACCGCGTGGTCCTTGGCCGCAACGAGCACTATTACCGCCAAGGCGAGCCCAAGATCGACGGCGTCGAATTCCGCTATGTCCCGGACGACAACACCAGGGTCTCGATGTTCCAGGCGGGCGAGCTCGATGTCTGCCTAGGAGTTCCGGCCCCGCGCATGGCCGAGTTGAAGGCCGCCGGCTTCCGCGCCGACCCTGAACCTTCGAGCACCACTTATGACATGCTGATCAACCATTCGGCAGAACCCTTCAACGACCTCAAATTCCGCCAGGCCGTCAGCTACGGCATCGACCGCACCGCCATCAATGCCGCGGTGACGCTGGGTCTCGGCACGCCGGCCAGTTCCATCATGAGCCCGACACTCGATTTCTTCGACAAATCGCTGCCAGTCATTGCCCGAGACGTCGAAAAGGCCAAGGCCCTGTTGGCTGAATCCGGCAAGACCGGAGCCAGTTTCGAACTCATTCAGAATGCCGGAAGTGCCGACGAGGAAAAGGCGGCGGTGCTGATCCAGGCGCAGTTGGCGGAAGTCGGCATCACCGTCAACATTGCCAAGATCGATTCAACCCAGGCATGGACCCGCCTCGCCGATGGCGAGTACCAGGCGGAAATGAACTGGTGGTACAACGAGACGCGAGATCCCGACAACGCATTGCGCTGGTGCGTCTGGGGCGCGGGCGACAACAAGTCCTACTACACCCGCTACAACAACGAAACGGTCGACAAACTGATCGATGAAGCCTCGGGCGAGGCGGACAATGCCAAACGGGCCGAGCTCTATGCCCAGATCCAGAAGACCGTGGTGGACGAGGTGGCGCAGGTGGCGCTCTATCACCCGACGTGGCTCAACGCCTATGCTCCGAGCGTGAGAGGGTTGGTCCTGAACGTCGGCCTGCAATTCTCGTCCATCGGCGGGACCAGCCTGGATTGATCGGCACAGGATGCGAGACGGGGACGAGATCTTCGTCCCCGTCTCGCATCGATTTGACACCAGGATCCCGACCCATGAATCGATTCTCCTTCGTGCTCAGGCGGCCGATACAGTTGATCCCCGTGCTGCTGGGTATCAGTGTGATCACCTTCCTGCTGCTGCAAATGACACCCGGCGATCCGGTTCGCCTCATGCTTGGCCCCAAGGCCAGTCAGGAGGCGATCGAATTCGTGCGGGCGCGATACGGTCTCGATCAGCCCATCCCCGTGCAGTATTTCTATTACGTGCTGAATTGCCTGCGCGGCGATTTCGGTCAGTCGATCGCCTTCCGGGGTCCCGTCAGCGGCGTCATCGCGGCACGGATCGCGCCAACGGTTTTCTTGATCCTCTATGGCCTCGTGATCTCGCTGCTGTTGACATTCGCGCTCGCGGTCACCGCTGCCCGGCAGCGCGGACGGTGGATCGATCACCTCATCCGTCTCGTCTGCGTCGCGGGCGTCGGCGTGCCGTCCTACTTTGTCGGCCTGCTGCTGATCATGGGCTTCTGCCTGCGGCTGAAGATCTTCCCCGTATCCGGTTACGGGCCGACCTTTTTCAACAATCTGTGGCATCTGTTCCTGCCGGCCCTGACGATCGGCATCGGGGTGACGCCGATCCTCGCGCGCAATCTGCGCGCGACCTTCATTCAGCAGATGGACAAGGATTACGCGATCGCCTGCCGCTCCAGGGGCCTGCCGGAAAGCTACATCTTTTCCCGGCATGTGTTCTGGAATTCCCTTTTGCCGACAGTCAATCTGCTGGGCGTCGTGGTCGCCTTCCTGATCGGCGGAACGGTCGTTGTCGAAAATGTCTTCAACATTCCAGGGCTCGGCAACCTGCTCATCCGCGGCGTTCTCACGCACGACCAGTTCGTCGTCCAGGCGGTGGCCCTGCTGCTTGCCGTAGGTGTCGTCATTTCGAATTTTGCCGTCGATGTCTTGACCGCCATTCTCGACCCACGGGTGGAATTATGAGCGATGTGATGCAGGGCAGCGGCTCCTTGGCCATGGCGCGTATCCGCACGATGCCGGCAACCTTGATCATTGGCGGCGCCATCACCTTGGCCTGGATCGTCGTGGCCATTTTGGCGCCGGTGCTGACCAGTTTCGACCCGATCAAGGTCGATGTGATGCAGGCGCTGAAACCACCTGGCGCCGAGCATTGGTTTGGCACCGACGCCATCGGCCGCGATGTCCTGGCGCGGACACTGTTTGCCGCACGCTACGATCTCGCCATGGCCTTCTTCGGCGTCGTCGGTCCGATCATCCTGGGGACGATCATCGGCCTTATCGCCGGCTATCTGGGTGGCCGGATCGATGCGGCGCTGATGCGCATCCTCGAGGTCACCGTATCATTTCCCTATTTCGTCCTCGTGATCGCCATCGTGGCCGTGCTGGGGCCCGGCCTCAAGAGCTACTTCATCTCGCTCACCTTGGTGAACTGGGTCAGCTATGCGCGACTTGTGCGGAGCCAGGCGCTGGTGCTGCGCGGCGTCGATTTCGTGCTGGCGGCACGTGGCATGGGTTTTGGGCATTTGCGCATCATGCTGTTCCACATCCTGCCGAATGCCATCGTCCCATCGATCGTCTTCGTCATGACCGATGCCGTGCTGGCCATCGTGCTCGGATCATCATTGGGTTTTCTCGGCCTCGGCGTACAACCGCCAACGCCCGAATGGGGCGCCATGATCGCGGACGGGCAGACCTACCTGACGACCGCATGGTGGATTGCGATCTTCCCAGGCATCGCCATCTGCCTTCTGGCGCTGGGCCTCTCGTTGACCGCTGATGGTCTCGCCCGCCTCCTGAACACGGAATCCTGAGATGAGCGACCTCGTCAGCGTCGAGAACCTCACCATCGACTTCGCCACCAATTTTGGCGACGTCCACGCCCTGCGCGGCGTCAGCTTTTCACTGAAAGCGGGAGAGGTCCTTGGGATCGTCGGTGAATCCGGATCGGGCAAGACGGTGGCCTGCAGAGCCATCCTCAAGCTGATTGCCGGCAACGCACTGGTGAAGTCGGGTCGGATCATGTTCGAGGGCAGCGATGTCCTCGCCATGAAGGATGCCGATCTGGGCCAGCTGCGTGGCGGGCAAGCGGCGATGATCTTCCAGAACCCGTCGACGCATCTTGATCCGATCATGACGGTCGGGCGTCAGGTGGGAGAAGCGATGGTGGTCCATCAGGGCGTATCCTGGCGGCAGGCCAATGCGCGGGCGGTCGGACTGCTCGAAGACATGCACATCAAGGACGCGCCAAGGCGCGCGGGCGCCTATCCTCACGAGCTATCCGGTGGCATGCGTCAGCGGGTGATGATTGCGGCGGCCCTTGCCTGCGAACCGAAACTGCTGATTGCCGACGAGCCCACGACGGCACTTGATGTCACGGTGCAAGCTCAGATACTCGACCTGCTCCGCGGCATCCGGCGTGAACGCAAGCTGTCGGTCATTCTGGTCTCTCACGACCTTGGCGTGATCGCGGAAATGTGCGACCGCGTCGTCGTCATGAAGGACGGCGCGGTGCTGGAAATCGGCTCGGTCGATCAGATCCTGCGTGACCCCGCCCATGAATACACGAAGCGCCTGATCGCTTCCCAACCCTCGCTGATGAAGCCGACCACGCATGCATGCCCCGTGGCGACGGAACCGCATCTCCTGGTGAAGAACCTGTGCGTGAACTTCTACCCAGGGCAGAGCCTTGCAGCCTGGGCGACACGCAAGCCGCCGCAGATCGTGCGCGCGGTCGACAATGTTTCGCTGGCATTGCGGCGCGGTGGGGCACTGGGGATCGTCGGCGAGTCCGGTTCCGGCAAGAGCACCATAGCCCGGGCCATTGCAGGCCTGGTGCAGCCGGAACAAGGAGAGATCGAGGTGGACGGCCAATCGCTCGATCGCGCGCTAAGGCAGCGCCGACCGGAGCAGGTTCGCAAACTGCAGATGGTGTTCCAGGACCCGTTCATGTCCCTCAACCCGGCGTTTACGGTTGCGCGAACTCTGGCCGAACCGCTGCGGCAACAGAACATCTGCCCGGAAAGAGACATCCCGGAGCGGATCCGCGAGCTGATGGAAAAAGTGGAATTGCCACGCCAGTTGCTGGACCGACGCACCACGCAGCTTTCCGGCGGCCAGCGGCAGCGCGTCGGCATCGCCAGAGCCCTGGCGCTGGAACCTGAGATATTGATCGCCGATGAAGTCACCTCCGCTCTGGACGTCACCATCCAGGCCCAGGTGCTCGGCCTCTTTGCGCGGCTGCGCCGCGAATTGTCGCTGACGCTGATCCTGATTTCCCATGATCTGGGCGTGGTGCGTTATCTCTGCGAGCACGTTGCGGTCATGCAGCACGGCAAGCTGGTTGAGTATGGCAATACGGAAGATGTCCTGGATCGTCCGCAGCAGGCCTATACGCGAGAGTTGATCGCCGCTATCCCGAAACTCTCGCGTCGAACGAGCAGCGGAATCCAACCAGGAGACACCCCGCTACTGGCCGCCGGAAGCAAATGCTGAGCCTTCGGGGCCGGGCTACTGTGCCGTCCAGCCGCCGTCCATCTGCAAGGTCGTGCCGGTGATCTGCCTGGCTGCGTCCGAACACAGGAACAGCGTCAACGCAGCAAGCTCATCGACGGTGACGAATTCCTTGGTCGGCTGGGCAGCGAGCAGCACATCGTGCTTGACCTGTTCCTCGGTCATGCCGCGCGCCTTCATGGTGTCGGGAATCTGCCTTTCGACCAGCGGGGTCCAGACATAGGGTGGGCGACGCCTATTTGGCGATCTCGAGCAGGGACGATACCAGAAGCTCTCGCTCATCTTTCGACAGGACATCCGAATCGAAGAGGTTCATGCTGCGCAATCCCTCGATGGCGAGATAGCAGATTAACAGCGATTTGAGATCCGGCGTCTCACCTTTCAGCCGCTCGAAAAGCTGCCTCTTGAAGGTCTTTATCGGCATCATGAAATCGGGATCCTCGGCGATGGCCGAGAAAATCCAGGACGCCGACGGCTGCTTTTCCTCGCAATCATTGGCTGACAGCCTGATGTAGACAGCCAGGGGATTTTCGTCCTTGTCATTTGTGCGGGCGGCTTCCAGTG